>JBCCJE010000045.1:0-13134 GCA_039027925.1 Bacteroidota bacterium | reverse complement strand
TTTTTTAAATATACTAAATGTAGCCCCGTCAAGTCACCGAGCACCAATTCTTTGTCGCCATCGTTGTCGTCGTCAAAGGTCATTAAAGTAGAACCTGCGTGGCGCACTTCCGCCTGATTGTTTTGCAAGCTAGGACAAATACCCATAGAAGTACCCAAAAATATTTCTGCGCTCAATCCACCTTCTTTAAAATTGCCCCAACAGTCTTCCTCTCTCACAAACTTCAAGCTATCTAGCCCAAATCCATTTTCCAGCGAAGTATTTCTGTACCACTCCACGGTAGAACCTCCCAGATCAAAAGTCAAAATATCCAAATCTCCGTCCCCATCAATATCGTCAATAGCAGGTAGGTCTTGATCATCAACGGCAATTTGTGGGAAGCTACCATTGGGTATCAAGAAAGATAATACATCGTGTGGTCCATCGGAATGTGTCAACCGCTCAAAAGTAATCATATCATCCTGATAGCTACCACGGTGTACCTTTACCCCAGATACCCCAATCACATCCGAGTAGCTAAAAATATCCATAATCCCATCCCCATTATAATCTCTCAAGAGTGCCCAACCTTCTATGTCGGGAAAATTAGCCGCATACTGTGGAGCAAATTCGTAAGACCCGCCCGAAGTGGATCCGTTGTTGATAAATGTAACGTGAACATTACCCGCTTTATCAAAAAAATGTAAATCCAATACGCCATCATTATTCAAATCTACTGCATTGATTTGGGGCGCATTCAGTCCGCCAGCAAACGGATTTTGCATAGGTAATCCAGCTTCCTCAAAACCGACGTCCAATCTTTTGATATTTTGGGCATCAGCAGTCGGTAGCTGAATAGATAACAGTAACACCAGGGAAAGTAAAATATTTTTTATCATGCTATTTTGATTTTTTCAAAAGTATAAAAAACAGAAGCACGATAGCGAGAACAATCTAAAATTAGTTTCAGTTTGTAGGGCAATTGTCAATAAGAGATGAGCAGAAGTAAGGAGATACGGAGGATGATGAAGAATCATCTTAAATCCACAATCCCCCGAGGTTTCGGGGCAGGCATAATCCTGAATCCATCAATACCCATACTTACCTTTCCACATCGCCCGCAATCGCTGCCTGATTTTTTCTTCCGTAGGATTATCAGAGGGTTCGAAAAATTTTTGTGTCTGAATGGCTTCGGGCAAAAAATTGGAAGCTACAAAATTCCCTTCGTAGTCGTGGGCGTACTGATAGTTTTTCCCATAGTTCATATCCTTCATCAGTTGGGTAGGAGCATTGCGGAGGTGAAGTGGAACGGGGAGTCCTCCCGTTTCTTTTACCTTAGCTTGCGCATTGTTGATAGCTAGGTAGGCAGAATTACTTTTGGGAGAAGTTGCTAGGTAGATGGCTGCTTCGGAGATGATGATGCGTGCTTCGGGGAGTCCTACCGCTTGTACCGCTTGAAAGCAAGTGGTAGCCATAAGTAAGGCGTTGGGATTGGCTAGGCCAATATCTTCTGCTGCCAGAATCATCATTCGGCGACAGATAAATTTTACATCTTCCCCTCCTTCAATCATTCTCGCCAACCAGTAAACTGCGGCGTTCGGATCGCTGCCCCGAATACTTTTGATAAATGCAGAGATCACATCGTAGTGTTGTTCTCCACCTTTATCGTACATAGCAATGTTTTGTTGTAGCAATTCTTTTACAAGTTGATTATTAATAATGAGTTTTTCTCCTTCCTTAGAAAAATTGCCAACCAACTCTAAAATATTGTAGAGCTTACGAGCATCTCCTCCCGAGAACATGAGCATTGCATCGTAGGCCTCAATGACTATTTCTTTCTTTTTGAGGTACTCATCTTTGACTAGAGCCTCATCAACCAATCGAATCAAATCCTCCCGACTCAAATGCTCCAAAACGTAAACTTGAGAACGAGAAAGCAAGGCGGGGATCACTTCAAACGAAGGATTTTCCGTAGTCGCCCCAATGAGTGTTACCGTTCCTTTTTCTACAGCACCCAGTAAAGAATCTTGTTGGGATTTGGAAAAACGATGTATTTCATCAATGAACAAGATTGGATTAGGCGCATCAAAGAATCTTTGGCTTCGAGCCTTTTGGATTGTTTCTCGAATATCTTTTACACCAGAGTTAATCGCACTTAGCGTGTGAAACGGGCGTTCCAAGGTATTGGCGATGATGCCTGCTAAGGTGGTTTTACCTACTCCTGGAGGACCCCACAAAATGATGGATGGAATATTCCCCGACTCGATGGCTTTTCGGAGTACCGCATCTTCGCCCACTAGGTGTTTTTGACCGATGTAGTCATCCAGATTTTGTGGGCGCATTCGTTCAGCTAGTGGTTGCATAGGTCACATAATTTGAGGAATGAGGTTCAATGATTGAATGATTGATTCCCCCTAATTCAGCAGTTCCGTTTTTCCCGCCAAATCCAAAAGAAACGCATATTCCATCGCAGTTTCCTTATGTCTAGCAAAACGGCCCGCAGCCCCACCGTGACCAGCGTCCATGTTGGTGTGAAGTAAGAGCGGATTGTCACCTTTTTTGACCTCTCGCAATTTGGCCACCCATTTGGCGGGTTCCCAATATTGTACTTGCGAGTCCCAGTAGCCAGTAGTGACTAGCATCGAAGGATAATCCAATTCTCCGACGTTGTCGTAGGGAGAGTAGGATTTGATGTATTCGTAGTAGGCTTTGTCTTTAGGGTTACCCCATTCGTCAAATTCACCCGTCGTCAAGGGAATAGTTTCGTCCAGCATGGTAGTCACCACATCCACAAAAGGAACACCAGCCACCACTCCTTTCCATAAGTCTGGGCGCATGTTGACGACTGCTCCCATCAGCAATCCACCTGCACTACCTCCCGACGCAAAGAGCTGTTCCTTGGAGGTGTAATTGTTGGCGATCAGGTGCTCGGCACAATCAATGAAGTCGGTGAAGGTATTTTTCTTTTTGAGGAGTTTTCCATTCTCGTACCAATTTCTCCCCATTTCTTCACCCCCTCGGATGTGGGCGATGGCGTAGGCAAATCCTCTATCCAATAAACTCAATCGGATAGAACTGAAGTAAGGATCCATACTCGCACCGTAAGATCCATAGCCGTAGAGGAGGAGCGGTTGTTTTCCGTCTTTTTCGAATCCTTTTTTGTAAACAATGGAAATAGGCACCTTAGCACCATCCCTCGCCGTGGCGAACATTCGCTCACTTTGGTACTGTGTTTTGTCGTATCTGCCTACAACTTCTTGTTCTTTCAGTAGATTAAAGTCCTTGGTTTTCATATTGTAATCGAAGGTAGAGTTCGGGGTAGTCAAGGAAGTATAACCCACTCGGATAATGTCGGTATCAAAATCCATATTGACGGAGGTGTAAGCAAGGTAAGCATCTTCACCAAAATCAATATAGTGTTCTTCTCCCATCGTAGGCATCACTCTTAGTCTTGTAATACCCTCTTTTCTTTCGGAGAGTACCAAGTAATCGCTGAAAATATCCATGCCTTCTAACAATACATTTTCACGGTGAGGAATGACCTCTTTCCAATTATCTTTAGAGGTTTGGTATTCGGGACATTCCATCAGTCTGAAATTTTGGGCATCCAGATTAGTACGGATGTACCATTTATCATCAAAGTGGGAAATGTTGTACTCTAGTTTTTGCTCGCGATTACGGGGTTCGAACATTTTAAACTCGCCGTCGGGAATGTTAGCATCGAGGTATTGGTACTCCTGCGTGAGCGTAGCGTAAGCCACTAGGACTAAATATTTTTTGGATTTAGTTTTCCCAATGTAAACGCTGTAGGTTTCGTCTTTTTCGTGAAAAACCAATTCGTCATCGGCTTGCGGCTTACCGAGTTTGTGCTTCCAGATTTGGTAGGATCGGAGAGCAGCATCTTTGCGCGTGTAGAAAACAGTTTCGTTGTCATTAGCCCAAACGATAGAACCCGTGGTGTTTTCTAGTTCGTCTTGGAGCATTTCACCGGTGAGCAAATTTTTAAATTTGATAGTATAAATTCTTCTACTCAGCGTATCCTCACCGTACGCAAGTATCTTGTTATTGGGGCTTACGCTTCTACCGCCTATTCGGTAGTAGGCGTAGGGTTCGGCCATTTTATTTTCATCAAGCATGATTTCTTCGGGGGCTTCGAGGTTACCTTTTTTCCTAGAAATAATTCGGTATTCTTTACCTTCCTCGTACCTAATGATGTAGTAGTACCCATTGTCCTTGTAGGGAACAGACTCATCGTCTTGCTTGATCCTGCCCACTATTTCGTCAAAAATTTTTTCTTGAAATTTTTCGGTATGGGCCAGCATTTTTTTGGTGTAGTCATTCTCGGCATTTAGAAAGGCTAGCACGTCTTTGGTTTGGTCGTCGGGCGTTTCGGCATTTTTTTGTTCATCGGACAATTTCATCCAATAATAATTATCCACCCGAACGTCATCGTGAATGGATAATTCCTGAGCTACTTTTTTGGCAGTAGGCGGCTTCACGTCCTGTTTTTTACTCATTGAAATTAGTTTTGAAGGGTTTTGCTCACCACTCGTATTTTGGTCATTTTCACAACTGGCGAATATAGTTAATGTGATTAAAAGTAAAAGGGTATTTCGAAAAATTGAATCATTCATCAAATAAAAATTATTAGATTAGGTAATAAATGTAGTTCGTTTCGGGTGGCTAAATTACAACAAGTTCTTTATAAGTTTGCTCTAATTAGTGACAACTAAAATTATTTTGAGATGCACTATGAAATGATGCATTGGTTAGTTTACCTTTGTAGCCCTGCGTAAAGCATACATTATAATAACCTCAGAAAAAAAGTATTTTAGTGCCTTTGAAGTAAACGCTTCTGACCATACGACTAAAATTCATACTTTTGAAAACCTGGTTTCAAATCTTACATGCAGCTTAATACTTCATACCGACAAATCATTGCCATCAGTACGCCCATCATGTTGGGTAGTGCGGTGCAAAATGTCATTGCTGCTACCGATGTCGTTTTTTTATCCCGACTATCCGATACAGACTTAGCGGCCATCGGTATCGTTGGTGTGTTTTATTTGATCGTAGCGGCGGTGGGGTTTGGGTTTTCCAAAGGAGGTCAAATTATGATAGCCCGAAGAATGGGGGAAGGCGCCATAGGAAAAGTAGGGAATACTTTTTACGCCATGATTTATTTTGAGCTCACGTTGGCGGTGTTTATGTTTCTTTTTATGCAGTACGGTTCGTTGGAGTTCTTTTCGTACTTTGTTGATTCTCCCGATATTTTATTTAGGTGTGTGGAGTATTTGGAGTATCGTTCTTGGGGCGTATTTTTTAGTTACGTAGGGGTGGGCTTCGTTGCGCTTTATACGGGTGTGGCGAGAACGTCCTTCATCGTAGTGGATACTTTAATTTTGGCAGCCGTGAATATTATTCTGAACTGGGGATTAATTTTCGGCAAAATGGGCTTACCAGAAATGGGCATCGCAGGGGCAGGATTAGCGAGTACGATTGCCGAAGTAGTGGCTTTCGTGATTTTTGTGCTCTACATCATGTGGGACAAAGAAGCCAAAAAGTACAACTTATTCAAGTTGCCGAAGATTGATTTTGATTTGATAAAGCAACAACAAAAAATCGCTACGCCCATAGTTGCGCAGGCAGTAGTGGGTATGGGGAGTTGGTTTTTCTTTTTTAGCTTAGTCGAAAATCTAGGAGAAAAAGAATCCGCCATTACTAGTATGATGCGTATCGTTTATTTGATTTTGTCCATCCCATGTTGGGGATTTGCGTCGGGGGTCAATACGATGGTCAGCAACATGATTGGGCAAAATAAAAAAGAAGAGGTTATGCCCGTCATCTGGAAAACTGCCAAACTCTGCCTTGCGGTTACGTTTGTCATTTCGCTTCCCGTGGTGCTTTTACCCGAGTATGTTTTGTATCCATTTTTTGGGGAGGTCAATCTTGATTTGATCAGAGATGCCCAACAAACCCTTTACGTTCTTTTTGGAATACTGATGATCTTTGCGGTGGGTGGGGTGTACTTCAACGGGCTAGCGGGTACGGGAGCTACTTTTTACGGGCTGATGATCCAAACTGGATGTGCCATAGCCTACGTCCTTTACATTGCCTTTGTAGTAAAACATTTACAAATGGGCATCGAGTGGGCGTGGGCAGCCGAAATTTTCTACTGGATGACCATTCATTTATTCACTTATTTTTATTTAAAATCCAATAAATGGCATACATTGAAGGTGTAAATTTTGGACAAGTTTATACTGATAGTTGACATTTAAATTTCCCCGTAACGGGAAGTTACGGGGAAAAGTGGCCGATTACTTCTCCCAATGCTCCTCTAAATTATTGTAATGGAAAAAATAAATAATACATGTTTCAAATAATTAAAGATGATGGTTGGCTCACGCCTTACGAGCCAGAGATAAAAGCGAGATTTGAGCGCTACCAAAATACACTTGACTGGATCACCGACGAATTTGGGAGCTTGGAAAAATATGCTTCCCTACATCACTATTTGGGATTTCACTACGACGAAAACCAAAAGGGATGGTACTACCGCGAGTGGGCACCTGCGGCTGATGCCATGTCCTTGATTGGTGATTTCAACGACTGGGATGCCGAGCGTCATCCGCTGCATCCTAAGGGAGAAGGTATCTGGGAAATATTTTTACCCGATCAAAACGGCGTTCCGCAGCTAAAACACCAGCAACTTATCAAAGTCAGAATTCAATCTCAAGACAAAGTTCGGGATAGAATTTCGCCGTACATAACAAGGTCTTTACAAGATGAAGAGACGAAGATATTTTCGGGACAAATTTGGAAACCCGCCGAGCAATTTGAATGGACCGATCAGGATTTTGTTTTTAAAAAAGGAACGCCACCGCTCATCTACGAGTGCCATACCGGTATGGCGCAGGAGAAGGAGGGGATCGGCACTTACCGAGAATTTGCGGACAATACTTTACCGAGAATCAAACGATTGGGTTACAATACCATTCAACTCATGGCGGTACAGGAGCATCCCTACTACGGTTCTTTTGGTTATCACGTCAGTAATTTTTATGCACCCACTTCGAGATTTGGTACGCCCGAAGATTTAAAATATTTGGTTAACCAAGCCCATCTGCTCGGAGTGGCGGTTATCATGGATGTGGTACATTCGCACGCCGTGAAAAATATTGAAGATGGATTAAACGATTTTGATGGATCCGAAAAACAATACTTTCACGAGGGCGGTAGAGGTTATCATCCTTCGTGGGATTCGAAGTTGTTCGATTACGGAAAAGACGAAGTTCGAAGGTTCGTGCTGTCCAATGTTCAGTATTGGATGACGGAATTTCATTTTGATGGTTTCCGATTTGATGGCGTGACTTCCATGTTGTATCATCATCATGGGCATTTTATTAGCTTTGACCACTATGATAAATACTTTAGGGAAGGCGTGGATTGGGATGCTGTAATTTATTGCCAACTAGCCAATCATTTGATTCACGATATTAATCCCAATGCCTTATCCATAGCGGAAGACATGAGCGGTATGCCGGGACTTTGCCAACCTCAGAGTGACGGCGGATTGGATTTTGACTACCGGCTAGGTATGGGGATTCCCGACTACTGGATTAAACTTTTAAAACACTCCAAAGATGAAGATTGGAATATTCACGAAATTTGGGACGTACTGACCAATCGTAGATTTAAGGAAAAAACAATTGCCTACTGCGAATCCCACGATCAAGCGATGGTGGGGGATAAGGCGCTGGCGTTTTGGCTGATGGATAAGGAGATGTATTTCCATATGAAAAAAACGGATGAGGATTGGGTGATCGAGCGGGGGATTGCGTTGCACAAAATGATTCGATTAATTACTATCAGTCTCGGTGGCGAGGGATATTTGACTTTCATGGGCAACGAATTTGGTCATCCCGAATGGATAGATTTTCCCAGAGAAGGCAACGATTGGAGTTATAAATACGCTAGGAGACAATGGTCTTTGGTGGACAATCCCAAACTTAAATACGAATGGCTCAATGATTTTGACGGAGCGATGATTCACCTTTTTGATCGGTATCAGATCCTGACTGCCTCCACGGCACAGCAACTAAATATGGATACCGATAATCGGGTAATTATTTTTGAGAAAAAAGGATTTATCTTTCTTTTTAATTTTCACGCTACGCATTCCATTCCCAACTATAAATTTAGAGTGCCCACCAAAGGGCAATACAAAATTGTACTGAACTCCGATAACGAGGATTTTGGCGGACACCATCGGATAGACGAAAACGTAACTTTCCAATCTTTTGAAGAAAATGGAAATGAAATGTTACAAGTGTATTTGACTAGTCGAACGGCTTTGGTATTGAAGGTAGATGATTAGTATTGATCACTTAAACAAATACCCCACAGTAATACTGATGGTTTCTTCCGGCATGATACGTCCGTCGAAGGGAATATCATTTTGAGTCACCTGCACTCGGCTGTTGTCCACTTCCACTCGGGTATCCTTGCGGAAAAGTTCTTTTCTTTCTTTGAGCCAAATATCTTGTCGTCTCGCAAAAGGCATAAAATACGTACCCCGCACGTAGAGTTCCCTCGATGGATTGAGTTCCAAAGCAAATTCTCCTGACAACTTGAGATTATGGGTTCGGCTACCGTAGTTGACTCTAATGGTATTGGCTTTGAACCTCGTTCCGTTAATTCTAAATTTCCCAAAATCATTATCTCCGTCACCAAGTTTTCGGTAATATTTCAAATTAGAATATTGAGCGATAGCGCGGAAGAAAAATGGTCGTTGTCGAGATAAATTCATCTGCAGCCCCATGCCGATAGCTCGCTCTTTGTATTTGCTATTGTAAAAATCGAAGGAACCACCGAAACGAGTGAAAATATTTTTTGTCCAAAAAAGATCAAAATCGTATTGACCGATAATTTCAAAATCCCTGCGCTGCGTTTCTTCATTCACGGTAAGAATATTCTCTCTCGGTTCATCGTCAGTCAAAATCGTAATGCTCATATCGTTGGCTTCGGTAGCGATCAGATGTGTCCCCAACCCAAAGGAAGCACTAAAGCGATTGAAATTTTTTCGCTTCTTTTTCTTCTGTTTTCTTTTGATCTGACGCTCAATGATTTTCCTTTGCATCTGAGTGAGTTCAATTTCACTCATGTCCAAATCCTCTAACTCCAATTGTTCTCTTTCCTTAGCAATTTCGAGTTTTCTTTTTTCAAACTCAATGGAATCTCTCCGCAGTTGGAGTTCCGCAAGGTACAGCGGATCGAGTGCCTCGTTGGCAGTTTTAGCATTTTGTAATTGCTCTACACTTGCGGCGAGGTCAGTATTGAGGGGAGTCGTGTTGTAATTATTCCAAAAATTAGGATCGTAAGTTCCCGTCATTTTTGTGAAGCGTTGACCTTTAGAGATTCGATCCAAGTAGGGGAGTGGTCCCGATTTTTTCGGATTGATCTGAGTGATCTTTACCTCGTTCATGTAGAGGCCACCGCCACCGTAGAGGCCCTTGCGAAAGGCATCGCTGAAGAACCATTTGTCTCCTAGTTTTTGGTAGTTTACTTCGTAGGCATTGCCTTTCCAATTTCCAGAGTACAGCGGATAATCGTTTATTTTTTTAAGGCCCTTTGGCGTAATCTCGAACTCCCCCTTGATGATGGCGTAGCTGTTTTTGTCAATGTACAGCCTGCCTTTCATCCTTGCGGTCAGTCTTTTTTTCTGAGACTTGGTATTGCGTTTCAACAAATTCCACCCGAATCTTCTCTTCTTCTTTTCGGTATCGTAGTAGGCTTTCGTGACCTCGTAGTCCTTAGCAAAAGCGATGACATAAACGGGGTTGCCATTATAAGAAGTCATACTTTCGATCCAATAATTATAAACGGGAAAATATTTTTCTTGTAAAAAATCCTCCCGGTTGTACACAAAATCAAAGCGGTGGGCAGCCATATGCCCAGAGGTAAATCCACTCCGAACTAAGGTATCCAAAGGATCGCGCAGGTTGATCTTACGCCCCTGTACCAAACTGACCTGACCTTCCTTGGTGCTCCGATAACTTTTTTTGTAAACATTCAGTACCCCCTCCGCCATATACAAGTATTGAGAATCTTTGCCCGTTCTGGATTCTCGGTAAAAGGCCAGATCGGTATGCGGGTAGGTTGGATAATTTTTAGGAATGTTATTTACCGCCTTGCGGATGATGCTCTCAACTGCCACTTGATCGAGGACTTCAATTTCCATTAAATTGGTGACGGTTGCCTTTATCTCGATGTTGGCTGGATTACCGAGTTGGCTGACTTTCTTTTTGTAGGCCTCGTAGCCAATGAATGAGATCATCAGTTCGACCTCCAAATTATCGCTAGGTAATTTAATTTTAAATTCTCCACGCTCGCTCGAAGTAGTACCAATACCTAATTCAGGAATCCCGATGTGCGCATAGGGGAGTGGTTCTTTAGTATTTTTATCGAGGACAATCCCGGTCAAGGTATATTGATCCTGCGCCGTGATGATGGTTGAAAAAAAAGATAAAACGAAAAGCAAAAAGATAGGAGCTTTCATAAGTAGTTGTTTTGAATAGGGTTTTGATTAAATGTGATTTTAAAGATGACGAATTGAAGTTGTGTTTTGTTACAACCTCTAAAGTCGTACTCGATTAATTTGGTTATTCAAAAACTTATCATTTCTTTTATCACCTTACCCAACATTGTAGGAATGCTTTAAAGACAATAATAGTTACATGAAAGTTGGGTAATCGTAATTTTTTGTACAAAAATTGAACATGATAAAATTAAGTGAAAAAACAATTAGCCAAATCGCCGAAGAATTGGACTCAGGTATGAATGTATATGTTCACAGAGAAACGCGCGAGTACAAAGCAATCATAAGCCGATCCGATATGGAGTTTTCGGGATTAGAGGAATGCTGGGAAGAAGATATTCGAGAGGTAGAGGAAAACCTTGAGGACTACATCTTTGTAGAGAAAATGACATCCTCCGACGCCTACAAGGTGATGGAACAATTTGCCACTCACGCAGTTGAAAACAAAAAAAATCAAGATCGTTTGTTATACGCTTTGAACCAGCGAAAGCCATTCGCAAAATTTAGGTATGAGATTGACTATCAGGGAGGAAATCTGTTGGAGGGATGGTTTAAGTTCAAACAACGGGCTTAGAGTATGTCTAAATTTTAACTTCCTGAAAATCAATATTTTATGAACTTGACTTCAAATTCACGCACTCATGTATCTCGATATAATCGTTTGTGAATTTATCGTCAAAACCATAAACTCTTGATTTTCAGTTCGTTAAAATTTTAGACATACTCTTACGAAAAATACGTAGAGGAAGTTGTCAAATCAGCACTTAGAAGTCTTAAAAATAAGGAAGAGTGATCTTCTAATTGAACGCTTTTTGAATTTAATGTGTTAGACCAACCATTACTCATCTTTCCAATAAAAGTCATGTAATTTTCAGCCTACCATTATTTGAAAATTGTCGCACGCCAAGCGACCTATCCTTCTATTTTTCACCTCAGAGTTTACACAAGATGAAATTATAGGCAAAAATGTCTATTGCCTATTCTTTGGTTTATATTAAATAGGCTCTATAAAATCTTATAAATTATGGATTCAAGAAAGTACGGGCGTACTTTTCATTATCCTTTTTCGCCTGGAACGACCAGCGATGATAGAATCAATCATAACTACTGGAATGATTTGAAATCTATACCGAAAATTGTTCACACAGAAAAGTTGGATGGTGAAAATACTTGCCTCAATCAATATGGCGTATTTGCCCGATCACACGCTGCGCCCACTCGACATCCTTGGGCGAGCTATCTAAAAGAAAGATGGAACTTGATCAAAAACGACTTAGGGGATTTAGAGATATTTGGAGAAAATATCTACGCAATTCACTCCATCGAGTATTTAGACATTGAACATCATTTTTACGTCTTTGCAGTTCGATATTTAGATCGGTGGCTATCTTGGGAAGAGGTGAAATTCTATGCTGGTATGCTAGATTTTCCAACTGTACCTGAATTAGAAGTAATTTTACCAAAAGAACAGCATATATTCAAAGCAGGGGTTTTAGATCTGGTACAAAACCCAAGTGTGTTTCAATCAAAAGATATTCATACTGAGGAAATGTGTATCATGGAAGGAATAGTTTCTCGAAATATTGAGGACTACGCTGTAAAAGACTTCAAGCAAAATGTATTTAAGTATGTGCGTAAAGATCATGTCAAAACCGATGCACATTGGACTAGAAATTGGAAACGGGCAAAACTAAAATGGGAAAAATAAGATGCTATCTCCGCAGCGAAAGCAAGTAGTAGAATTGGAGGTATCATCTTTAAAAGTTAAAAAATTAGTTATGTGGAAAATAGTCGAAAATCAAAACTGGCAATACATCCGAAATACCTTCTCTTGGATAAGAGATATGGAAAGCGTAGCGCAAGACCCAATCTACCATGCAGAAGGCAATGTAGCGGTTCATACCAAAATGGTAGTTGAAGCTCTACTGGCTTTACCAGAGTATCAACAATTAAAGGAACAGGATCAACAGATTTTGTTTGCGGCTGCATTGCTACACGATGTAGAAAAACGATCGACAACCATCAAGGAATCAGATGGTCGGATTACGTCTCGCAAGCATGCGTTAAAAGGAGAATTTACCACTAGGACTATTTTGTATAAAGAAATCGCTACTCCATTTTCCGTTAGAGAAAAAGTAGCCAAGCTAGTTCGATACCATGGATTACCAATTTGGATCATGGAGAAAAATGATCCCGAAGCAGCTTTACTGCAAGCGAGCCTAGAGGTTGATACTCAACATTTAGCCATCTTGGCAAAGGCAGATATGTTAGGTAGAATTTGTCCCGATCAAGAGGAAATGTTATACCGAATTGAATTATTTCAGGAATTTTGTAAGGAGTTAGATTGTCTCGGAAAGCCAAAATGGTTTGGCTCAGACTTAGGACGTTATGAGTATTTTAAAAAAAGATTAGACGGTCAAAGCATCACTCCTGATTATGTCCCTTTTGAAAAAAATACCTTTGAGGTAATCCTGATGTGTGCGTTACCTGGAACGGGAAAAGATTTTTTTATTCAAAAAAATTTTAAAGACTTCCTTGTGGTCTCATTAGATGAT
>JBCCJE010000044.1:0-13136 GCA_039027925.1 Bacteroidota bacterium | reverse complement strand
CCGAAATCTCAGAGGAGAATTAAAAATGCTTGTCTATAGGCTTAGGGACAGGCATTTTCAATTTTCAATTCTCCATTTTTAATTTTTAATTCTCCATTTCCCATCATCCTTTATAAAACATCCATTTTGCCAGTTCTTTAAGCGTTACTTTTTTTCCGTACATCAAAATACCTACTCGATAAATCCTAGCCGAGAGCCAAACGAAAAATATAGACGTAGCGATGAGTACTACAACGGATAAAATAATTTGCCACGCAGGCGGTGAAAACGCCAACCTTGAAGGCATTACAATCGGAGAGAACAATGGGAAAATAGATGACCAAATGGCTAGGTTGCTGTTGGGCGTACGAACGGCAACTACCATAATATAAAATGCAATAACTACAGGAATCGTAATTGGAATTGTTAGGGCTTGTCCTTCTCCCAAATCATCGCCCATCGCTGATCCTACCGCCGCAAACAGAGAAGCGTACAAAAAGTAGCCACCCAAAAAGTAGATGATAAACAAGGGTGCAATCAACCACCAATTTTGATTTTTCAACTCATTCCAAGCTTGGGTTATTTTGAAGGTTATCTCATCTTGATCAATATTTTGAGCAGCCAATTCAGCACCCGGCGTGTTCATCTGGTCGGCATCAAATCCAAATATCAACTGAACCGAAATACTTATAATCGGAATCAAGATGACCCAAATGGCAACCTGAGTCAGCCCTACGCCACCTACTCCGATAATTTTTCCCATCATCAACTGAAAGGGCTTTACCGAGGAGATCATCACTTCCACGATTCGATTTACTTTTTCTTCCATGACCGATCGCATGACCATCATGCCGTAAATAAAGACCGTCATGTACATAATGAATCCCATAAAACCACCAACGCCAGCTCCCACTATCATACTCATCGAGGTATCTTTTTCTGCTTCCAGTAGTGATTTATTCTTAAGACTAACATCGAACTCTAGTGCCTCCAAACTTTTTTTATTCAAGTTTAGCTCATTGATCTTGTAGTTTTTGATGAGCCTCTCTAGACTTCTTTTGATCGGATCATTTGCTTCTATATCTGGAGTATCTTCCCCGTAGAAATATTCTACTTCAATTTTTTTATCAGAAATATTTTTTATCAAAGGAATGGCAATGACGCCATCGTATTTGTTATCGAGTACTTCCTTTTTTAGTGTCTCCAAATCTTTTTCGGGTTTGGAAAATACGATGGACTTGGTATTCGGAATTCTGGATTCTTGTAATACTTCACCAGGATCGTGAACGGCAATTTTTTTTGTATCGCCACTTTCGTAGGAAAAAATAAATCCGACGACGATAAAAAATAAGCCAAACGCCAGCGGTGTTAGGATAGTAGCCAGAATAAAAGATTTCTTCTTTACACGGGTGAGGTACTCCCGTTGGATGATGAGCCAAAGTTTGTTCATACGTTAACTGTTATATTTTCTTGATTAGTGGATGCTACTTTTTTGATAAATATTTCATTCAAAGTAGGTAAGATTTCGTTGAAGGAATGAATGTGTACATCTTGTTGGATGAGGTACCGCAAGAGCGCATTGGAATCTTCTCCTTCGTCCAACTGCACGGTGATAGATTGCTCCTCCGATTTAATCAGGTTGGTTCTTTCCAAGACACCTTCGGGCAAGTCACCCGCATAATCAATTTTAAAGAGATTATCCTTGTATTGATTTTTGACATCCTTTACCGAGCCTTCCAAAACATTTTTTCCCTTATTAATTAAAACAATAAATTCACAAACCTCCTCTACCTGCTCCATTCTGTGGGTGGAAAAAATGATGCTCGTGCCGTTGCGATGCAGTTCGTCAATTTCGTCTTTGATCAGGTTGGTATTGATGGGATCCAGCCCCGAAAAAGGTTCATCCAAAATCAGTAACCCTGGTCGGTGAACTACGGTGGAGATGAACTGAATTTTCTGTTGCATTCCCTTGGAGAGTTCTTCTACTTTTTTGTCCCACCAATCTTCAATTTCAAATTTTTCGAACCAACCTTTAATGGCGTTTAGGGCTTCAGCTTTGGATAATCCTTTTAGCTGCGCTAAATAAATCAAGTGATCGCCCACTTTCATTTTTTTGTAGAGTCCTCTTTCTTCGGGCATGTACCCAATCTTGGAAGGATGACTACTGTTGAGCGGATCGCCGTTAAAAAGCACCACGCCACTATCGGCACGCGTGATGGTGGTGATGATTCTGATCAGAGATGTTTTGCCGGCTCCGTTGGGACCCAACATACCGAAGACACAACCTCTAGGCATGTTAAAACTCACATCATCAACCGCCACGTGTTTGTCGTAAGTTTTCCTTACGTTTTCAAGACTTAAAATATTCATACTTAAATTTTACAAAAGTCAAAATTTATCGCTTTTCGTTCATCACTCCTCATTCAATAAGCCCCCAAAAGTATTACTTTTAAGTCATATATTTCTGCCTTCACAAAAACCAAATACTTATTTTTTTATCTTAAAAATGATATGTCCAGTTAGAATACTAAAAATCCTTATATTTGCGCCGCTTTTTTAACCATTCTACTGTAGCCAGTAGAAAAAAATTAACATCTCGCAATGGCAAGTACTTCCGACATCCGCAATGGATTATGCTTAGATTATAATAATGACATCTACTCCGTAGTCGAATTTTTGCACGTAAAGCCCGGAAAGGGGCCAGCTTTCGTAAGGACTAAACTGAAAAGTCTGACCAACGGAAAAGTGATTGACAATACTTTTCCCGCAGGGCATAAAATTAAAACGGTAAGGGTAGAGCGCCGACAGTACCAATATTTATACAGCGATGAAATGGGATACAACTTCATGGACAACGATACTTACGAGCAAGTGAGCATTGAGGAGAAAATGTTAGACCGACCTGACCTTCTGAAAGAGGGGAGTACGGTAGATATTCTATTTCACGCCGAAAAAGAAATTCCTTTGACGATTGATATGCCACAGTATATTATTTTGGAAGTTGTGTCCACCGAACCCGGTGTGAAGGGAAATACCGCTACCAATGCTACCAAACCTGCAAAAGTAGAGACGGGGGCAGAGATCAAAGTGCCACTTTTTATCAACGAAGGCGACAAGATAAAAATAGATACCCGATCAGGTAGCTACATGGAGAGGGCTAAATAGTAATTAAGAGGGCTACTTTGTCCAAATGTTTTTACCAAAAAAAATTATGGAGCGTTCAGAGTACCCGTTTAGATTTTTCGTTGTTGAAAAATTCGCTTACATTAGTCGCTGAATAAAAAATATCCGAAGTCACTTTAAACTTAACCGTTGCTTAGTGGCTTTTATTGGAGGAAATGAGAGGTAAGAATTGAGAATTGAGAATTGAGAATTAAGAGATAAGAGTTGAATATCAGTTTTCTCTGTTCTTAAAATAAGGCGAAGTGAAAAGGTTTTAATTTTTGCTTCTACCGAATAGTAAAAAAACAAACATTGTAAGAGCACACTTAACCAAAGAACAATTATGAAATTTAACGAAATCCAAGAGTTAGTTAAACTCATCAACAAATCCAATTTAACGGAATTTAAATTGAAAGATGGTGACTTTGAACTTTCTATTCGTACCAAAAGATACGGAAAAGTAAAAACACAACAAGCCATACAGGCACCTCCCCAAGTGGTGTCTCTGCCTACTCCCGTGACGGCGATGCCCATGGCTTCCTCTGCTCCCGTAGCTGCACCAACTCCCGTTGCGCCTCCTTCGGCACCAGCACCTGCCGCCGAGGAAGCTCCCAAAAGTGAAAGTAAAAATACAGTATTTGTTAACTCTCCCATTGTGGGAACATTCTACCGTTCCTCCGGACCCGACAAAGATGCCTTTGTGACTATCGGTGATGTGATACAAGTAGGCGATGTAGTTTGTATCGTGGAAGCGATGAAACTATTCAATGAAATCGAATCAGAAGTGAGTGGAAAAATCGTCAACATCCTCGTAGAAAACGAATCACCCGTTCAGTATGACCAGCCTTTATTCGAGGTAGAACCTTTGTAAAGTTCAATGAGTTAATGCACCAATGATAAAATAGACTAATGATAGAATTAGTGAATGATAAAATGAATGAATATTCGAGACGACGGGGAAAAGACGGGTGGCATTCATTCACTCATTGATTCATTCCATCATTCATTCATTGGTGCATTGATTCATTCTATCATTCATTCATTGGTGCTTTCACTCATTGATTCATTCCATCATTCACTCATTGTATCAATCATTCATTCCACAACATGTTTAAAAAAATACTCATTGCTAATCGGGGGGAAATTGCGTTGCGAGTAATCCGAACTTGCAAAGAAATGGGCATCAAGACTGTCGCAGTTTATTCCACCGCTGATAAAGATAGTTTACACGTAAGATTTGCCGACGAAGCAGTCTGCATTGGACCTCCATCTTCTGCCGAGTCTTATCTAAGTGTACCCCGAATCATGGCAGCTGTAGAAATTACCAATGCGGATGCTTTGCACCCCGGATACGGATTTCTAGCCGAAAATGCGGACTTTGCCGAAGTGTGTGCGGAGTACGGCATCAAATTCATCGGGCCTACTCCCGAGCAAATCCGCAAAATGGGAGATAAAATTACCGCCAAGGAAACCATGATTAAGGCAGGCGTTCCCGTAGTACCGGGATCGGAAGGATTGCTAAAAGATGTCAAGCAGGGATTAAAACTCGCCGAAGAAATCGGCTATCCAATCATCCTCAAAGCCACAGCGGGTGGCGGTGGAAAAGGTATGCGAATCGTATGGAAACCCGAGGAGTTCGAAAATGCTTGGAACAAAGCCCGACAGGAGGCGAAGGCTTCCTTCTCGAATGATGGAATTTATATCGAAAAATTTATAGAAGAACCTCGGCACATCGAAATTCAGGTAGCAGCCGATCAGTACGGAAAGGCTTGCCACTTATCCGAAAGAGATTGTTCTATTCAGCGGCGACACCAAAAACTGGTAGAGGAATCCCCTTCGCCATTCATGACGAGAGCACTTCGTAAAGCTATGGGGGAAGCGGCCATTTTAGCAGCAGAATCCATTAAGTACGAAGGCGTAGGTACGGTAGAGTTTTTAGTAGATAAACACAAAAAGTTCTACTTTATGGAAATGAATACTCGGATACAGGTGGAACATACCGTTACCGAGGAGGTCATAGATCACGATTTGATCAAAGAGCAAATCAAAATCGCAGCGGGAGAACCTATCTCTGGTAAAAATTACATCCCATCCATGCACGCCATTGAGTGCCGCATCAATGCCGAAGATGTGTATAAAGATTTTCGTCCGAGTCCGGGGCACATTACTTCTTTTCACAGTCCCAAAGGACACGGCGTAAGGGTAGATACTCACGTCTATGCTGGCTATATGATACCCCCTTATTACGATTCGATGATTGCAAAATTGATCTGTAGAGCACAGACCCGAGAAGAATGTATCAAAAAAATGAAGCGTGCCCTAGATGAATTTATTGTAGAAGGCATCAAAACTACTATTCCATTCCATCGGCAATTAATGGACGATGAATCCTTCAAAAAAGGAAAATTCCACACCGGATTCCTAGACACATTCGAGTTCAAGCCCACGTAGGGGCAACCCTCGTGGTTGCCCAAAAGGTGATTGCCCAAAAAAGCATCCCCCCAAAAAAAAATGCGCTGTCCAACCGTCAGCGCATTTTTCATTTCCCAAAAACAAAACCCCATCAATTCTTCATCAACTCCTCGTAAAGCGTCTGAAAATTTTGATTCCGGTGAATCTCAGGAGTAAGCGCATTCATGTCCTTCAGAATAAAAGCCATGTTATCAAAAGCAGCCCGAATATTTCCATAATTATTCAGTTCCTGTTGAATTTGCGTAAGGTTCAGACCAGGCCCCGAAGATTTTATAGCAGTATCTAATTCTTCAATCTTATCGTTCCAAAATTTAATATACTGCAACCGACCAATCGGACTGTAAATATTAGCATCCTCTAGTACGATTGGAAAAATCCGTTTCGCAAAATCTTTATTCTCGTAGATTTGCGTCAGTTCGTACATACAATTTTCCGATCTCAAATACTTTTCACTAATCACAACTATCACTTTATTGCCGTTACCAATATCTCTCATAAACTCTATGATACTCCCTCGGTAGCCCAGATTTCTTTTATCTCTAATAACGGTTATACCTTTTTCTTGGAGTTCATTATCCAAGAGGTTTACAATTTTTTCACTCGCTCCTCCCCAAGCGTAAGAAATATAGATTTGGGATGTGGAAGAAGGGGGAGGAGAGGGCGGGGTGACTTCATCTTGTTTACTCAGAACAGCCTCCGCCTTCGCAAAATCAACATCCTCCTCTTCGAGATCATTAATGACGCTCAGGTAATCATCACTAATTCTACTGATTTGGATATTGGCATTTTCTTCACTAATGGTATTTTTCTGCATCCTTTCTTTTAGACTATTGTAGGCACCCTGCCGTATAATAGCAAAATGTTCCTTCGAAGAGGAATCACTCAATACTTTTCCAAAAGCAGTAATCGCCTTGTCCCGATCATTGATGAGTAAGTGCTTCAATGTTTTCTTAATTTCTGTCAGGGTCATTTATTTAGTATTTTTAGGAATGGTAAATTTATCGTTGAAACCATCTTTTAGATTTTCATAAAATTAAAAACATCTCACCGCTTACCAAAATGAAATATTCCAATCTACGTTTTAAGACCATGAAAAATACAACTACAATAAAAACAATAGTCCTACCTTTCCTCTGTCTTTTCCTTCCAACCTTTACGTTTTGCCAACAAACCATTAGCGGTATCGTCACCGACGAAGCCAACGATCCTCTACCATTTGTAAATATTTTAATTAACGAAAATCAAACCGACGGGGTAAGCACAGACATTGATGGTCAATTTTTTATTGAATCCGACGAACCGATTGAGATCCTCACTCTAACTTTTGTGGGTTACGAAAAATTAGTATATCCAGTCCGTCAAGAAGACTTTAGTAAAAAACTCCAACTCACCCTAAAGGCAACTTCTTTTGAACTCACCGAAGCCGTCGTCATTGCGGGCGAAAATCCTGCGCATCGCATTATCAGAAAAGTCGTCAAAAATCGGAATCAGAATAATCCTGAAAGGATGACTGCTTACCAATGCAAAATTTATAACAAACTAATTGTAGAATTACTTCCCAACAAAGAGAAGATCAACGAATGGCAGGAAAAACACCGAGACTCCAAAAAGAAAATCAAAAAACAGCAATCAGAAAACTTCGATAAATTTTTAAAAAATGCGGAAAAAAACTACGTGATGATCATGGAATCCGTGAGTGAGCGGCAATTTTTATTTCCCGAAAGAGTCAAAGAACACGTGTTGCACAATCGGGTTTCAGGATTTAAAAATCCCAACTTCGTGGCGTTAGCCAATAATTTTCAGCCGTTTTCTTTTTATCAAACCCACATCGAAATACTCGACAAAGCTTACCTCAATCCGATCAGCACGAACAGTACCCGCAAGTATTTTTTTGATATTCAAGATACGCTTTACCAAAAAGCCGACACCGTTTTTGTGATTGCTTTTAAACCCAAAAAAAATAAAAACTTCGAAGGACTCAAGGGATTACTCTACATCAATACCAATGGCTACGCTATTCAAAACGTCATCGCCGAACCCTTCGACAAGTCTTTCATTCATTTAAAAATCGAACAGCGGTATCAGCACACAGACGAAAAACAATGGTTTCCCGAACAACTCAACTTCGTGATGGAAGCCACTAAATATCCTCACAAGTACATAGGCACTCGACTGATGGGCAAAAGTTATATCAACGAAGTCGTCCTTGATCCCGATTTGAAAAAGAAGCAGTTTAAAAATCAAGGATATACCACCGCCAAAAATGCCAACGTCCGAACAGATTCTTTATGGGAAAAAAATCGCCCACAGGTATTGACCGAGAAAGAAATGAAAACTTACGAGATCATAGATTCCATTGGCGCAAAGAAAAAATTCGATCAATTGATGTATGCCTCCGAAGCACTCGCAAGTGGTAGGTATCCTCTCGGTAAGATTGATGTACTCGTCCCCAAGGTATTGAGTTTTAATGAGTACGAAAATGTACGATTGGGATTGGGGCTGAGTACCAATGATCGGTTGAGTCCTCACTTCGAACTAGGTGGATACGCAGGATATGGATTTGCGGATAAGGTATGGAAGTACGGAGGATCATTGTTATTTAATTTGTTAAAAGATGAAAATCTCCAATTGAAGTTCAATTACCAAAAAGATATTTCGGAACCCGCTGCGCTAAAACTGACCGCTGAACCTCAACTGTTTTCTCGACAATTGTACGCCAATCGAATGGACACTTGGGAAAATAAATCTGTAGCACTACGAGGAAGATTGTGGGAATCGCTTCGCTTCAATGCGTTTCTGCGACAAAATAGTTTTCAACCCAACTATACCTATCAGTTTAATGGTAGCGACGAACCCTTTGAGCAATTTGATTTTACGGAAGTGGGGCTGAACCTGCGTTTGGCGTTTCGAGAAAAAAGCGTAAGGGTGATGGGCACGGAAATTTTTGAAACTCGATTTCCTATTATTCACCTAGCCTACACCAAGGGGATAGATAATTGGTTAAATAGTGAATTTGATTTTCAACAAATTGTCGTTGCCATTCAAGATAATTTTCGCACTCGGACGCTCGGCGAAACTACCCTAAGGCTGGAAGCAGGGCAAACGCTTGGCGATGTACCTTACAGCAAACTTTTTGCGGCGAGCGGCATTGGTCGAGGTTTCCAATGGCTAGAGATCAGTAATACTTTTCAGACGATGGAAATTTATGAGTTTTTGTCGGATCGCTTTGTCCATTTTTTCTTTGAGCATAATTTTGAGTCACTCCTTTTCAAGCTAAAAAATTTTAAACCCCAACTGAGTATCGTGCAAAATATGGGTTGGGGAAAATTAGATCGTCCCGAGCTGCACGATGGTTTTGAATTTCAGACGATGGAAAAAGGATTTTTCGAGAGCGGTCTGCGGATTGATAATTTGGTTCGCCTGAATTATTTTAACGTGATGTTTGTGGGATTGGGCGGAGGTATCTACCTGCGCTACGGGAACTACGCCTTGCCGACACTCGAAGAAAATTTAGCCTACCGATTTCGTTTGATGTTTTCTTTTTGAAAGGTTCTATCTATCCTTTATGTAGCAGTAACCCTACTAGGAAAACTGAATTGAAGAATGATGATGCTCTATTCTAAGTCTAAGTGTTCGATAGCCTAGATTCAACTCAAAAGGAACTGAAAGAATACTTATTAAACAAAAAGACATTTCCAGCTTTTTGGCAAAAGCTATACGAGCATAAGAGAAAGAAAAATCAAGGATCGAAGTAAATTGTAATAATTTCAAACAAATAATAACATATATCTCAAACCTTATATCAATAAAACCATATTGGAATTTTACGATCTGGTATCTCATTTTTGAGATGCGGTAGATTGTTGTTTTCATAGTCGTTCCTACCGCATAATAGAGCATTTATATCAAAAGCCTCGTATCGAAGATGTTGATACAAGGATTTTCTTTTTATGCATCTACCTATCTTCTTACTTTGGGATTCTTATTTAATGACTTTGGGATTCTTATTTAATGAATCGCCGTTTGATTCAAAGGATAATTTTCTCTCGGTCGGTGATAAAGTCTTGTTTACTCATAGATGTAGTTTTTTAAAATATATTTTGATACAAGGCTAACCATTCTCATTAAAAATATATTCTCAAAGTAATATTGCTCATCATTAAAAATCAAAAGTTTTATGTACAAAATAAATTTCATCACAGTTATCATCAAAGCAGTAGTTAGCTTCATTTCAAAATCAAAAATCGCCATTGGTATGTTAAAAAGAAAATTCATTAAAGCATTACTCAAAGCATTAAGCAGTAGCATCTCAAAAGTGAAATTTTCAATCGACACGAAAGGATTTAGTGAGATCGCAGTCATCATTATCTTACTCGAAATCATCTTGATTTTACATGGTGGGATCATCTTTCCTATCATCTTTGCATAGCACTAAAGTTGGACAGTTCTATTCCAGATACTTCTACGTTATCTAGCCAATAACAACCAAAGGTGTAGCATTGAAAGCTACACCTTTTTTATTTTAACTGAAAAAAATTGGACTAGGGCTAACCTTTTTCAAAAAAAATGTATTCTCCCTATACATACAAGCTAGTGACGCCAGCTTGCTTTTGCCAAAAGAGGTGAAAGTTAAAAGTCTTAATCTAAAATCTACTTACCATATGACATTATGAAAGATTCAAAAGTAAATAGTCATCCTCCACGATGACTAGGAATGAAAAATTAATAAAGTGAACAAGTTGGGTATATTATCTTTTGCCGATATAAAAAAAATCGTAGCATAATCCTTCTACACCTAGATTTTTTTATGAAGGAAATAAGGAAAGAAAATCAGTCAAGTTGTTCACGTTATTAATCTTTCATTCCTTAGCATTAAACCTTAAAACCTTTTATCATGAAGGAATTTAAAGCTGGTGTAGCTCCAGCTAACAAAATTAATTACAGAGAAGAAGATGTAAATCTTCTTCTTGCATTAGAACGATCACAAGCGATCACGAACCCAAAGACATTAGCCGATTACATCTTCCAAAATTATTACCAGAAGATCAAGACAGCTGCAGATGGTCGATTAAAATTGATCAAAGCAGTTGACGGTGAGGATGCTTTTCAGTATGTTTCCATGACACTATGTACTACATACCAAAGAATTGATCCTGAAAAGTTTGGAAAAGGGTATTTATTCACTATGGTTCATAATTTTTGTAATGGATATTATCGTGAATACATAAATAACCCAATCGTAGAAGATGATGACCGCTTAGAAAAACTTACAGCGAAGCAGGGAGATTCAGAAGAGAATTACCTGTTGGAAAAAATTAATAAATTTTTGCTGACGCTAGTACCTACCCAAAGAGAGGTATTTGAACTTTATATGATTAATAATTTTAGTCATGAGATGATAGCGTCAACACTTGAAATTTCAATTTCAGGTTCAAAGACTCGACTACACCAAGCAAGACAAAAACTAAAGAAATGGTTAGCGAGTGAAAATATCTAGAAGATGAAGATAACATTCGATTCACTTATTCGGTACTGCTTTGATGAGTGCAGTAACAAAGAAGAAGAGCTTATTGAAAAAGCAATGTTCAAAGATGCATTATTATTTGATGCGATCAGGGGCATCTTTCTTAAGAAGAAAGCTCTTCAATCAAAAGAAGAAGTGGAAAAATTTTTTGAGAAAAAAAGTAATACCTTTGAATTAAAGGGAATCGGGTAGTACTTATCAAAAAGTCAAAAATATATCAAGCGATGCGAGTTACTGGCATCGCTTTTTTTTATTAATGTATTTTAATTTTATAGTTTCTTTGCTCGCATAACCTAAGCTTCCTTAAAACTCACAATACCATTTCCATTTTATTCATATTAGAAAAAAATGATACCTTTACATCATTCAAAATTAGTAGTATAACTCTAGATATGCTTAACAAAGCTTATAAATACAGGCTCTATCCAACGCGCCAACAAGCTCAATTTTTGGATAAATGCATGGCGATTAATCGCAAGCTATGGAATGCTACCCTAGCATACTATAATGAGTATTTTGAGCAATCAAAAGAAGATCCCGCCAACGAGGGAAAAGGTAAATCCCTACCCAATAAAATGATAGGACCATTCATGACCAGCGTAGTACAAGCTGAGGGTAACGAGTGGATGAAAGAAGGAATAAGCCGAACTAGAGACCTATTGATCAAAAATAATTTTATCCCTGCCTGGAAACGATATTTCGATAATCTAAAAAATGGAAAAGTAAAAGAAGCTCAAGCCAGATATCGAAATCGATGCCAAACAACTGGTAAAAAATTCAACCTCGATCGACTTCGGAATATCGGAAAACCAAAGTTTCGAAGTTGGAGAGATCGGCAGTCGTTTCAAATAGACGATAGGTGCTACAACTTGGATCTAGAAAATGGAGTCGTTTGCATTTCCAAAATCAAACAATACCCATTAAAATTCAAAATCAATGCTGATGACAAACTATTCAAAGAAGACATCATCAGAACCAAAACTCTTACCTTCTCCAAAACCAAAACGGGAAAATACTACCTCTCCATTGCGGTAGAAATCAATGAAGAAATTCCCGACAAATCAGCTATCGACGTAGCCACTACTTTAGGCGTTGACCTAGGTATCAAGCAACTAGCTATTTTCTCTGATGAAACTCCAGCTATCGAAAATCCAAAACACCTCAAGAAGGCAATGAAAAAGCTCAAACGCCTTCAGCGAAAAGCATCTCGACAATATTGCATGGTGATGGCAGCCAATGAAGGTGCCAAATGGAAAGATGTAAAATCCAATAACTGGATAAAAACCCAAAAGAAAATTGCAAAGCTGCATGAACAGGTAAAGAATAGACGAAGTGCAACCACACACCAACTTACTCACGATTTAGCTACTTCTAAATATGACACCATTGCCATAGAAGACCTAAATGTAAAAGGCATGTCCACCACTACCAAAGCCAAAAAACAAGAGGAAGGTAAAGGATTTGCGCACACCGGGAAAAAAAGAAAAGCAGGGCTTAATCGAAATATTTTAGATGCTAACTTCTCTGAAGTACGAAGACAACTAGAGTATAAAGGTGAATGGAATGGTAAAAATATTTTATTCATTGATCGATTTGCTCCAAGCTCCAAAACATGCAACAACTGTGGTTATATTAATAAAGAACTCAAATTAAAGCATCGGCATTGGACTTGTCCATCTTGTGGTAAAAAACTAGATCGAGATATTAATGCCGCTAAAAATATTCGAGACATGGCTGTGTCTCAATACAATAGCTAGTACCGCATCCACGCGGGAGTCCAGCTTATGGAAAGCCTGTGGAGCAGCGCCGAATTAACGGCGGGCAATGAAGCAGGAACATCATAGTCAATTTTTTAAGTCGTCGCTGACAGGGGTAAATCGTACTATCTGCCATCGACGACAAAATGATCCTTGAAACGGTAGGGGTGCAATTGGGTTTTGTCCCCCTTTTCTCATTTTCGTCAATTTTTTAAAAAATTATTATTGATAACCAGTTAACT
>JBCCJE010000043.1:0-13305 GCA_039027925.1 Bacteroidota bacterium | reverse complement strand
AGCTCCCTAATGAAACCTTAACGGTCTTTCTGTTGCGACTTATTTCCTAGTCATCCGTCAGTACTTTTCTGTACCGACCGTCTTTGTAGTAAAAAGTAGTTCCTGTTTTTTCATAGACGTTGTAGATAATGCCATTGTACTCCAAGCCCAATTCTTTGTTCCCGCCGTAGATGAATCCGGGGTCTTCCACTTCTAAACCTGCCCCAAGAAACTCCGGCTGACCTTCTTTTTGTAAGCGGTATTTTTTGTAGCCGTTATTGGTTTGGTGAAAAGCGTACAAGGCTACATTGCCTTCTTCGTCGGTCAGGAAAGTAGCAAAATCGTCCAAGCCGTCTCCGTTAAAATCTCCTTCGATAAAGATGTCCTCGTTGTAGCGGGGGCGAGTGGCCGCTGGGAAACTATTCAAGTAATCTTCTGACAACCAATCTTCCTTTGCCACGATGTCGTATCCTTTCATCACCTCTCCGAGATAGTCAGCAATTTCGTCGGGCAACTCCAAGGAATCATCAATTTCGACCTCTTCGGGTGTTGATGGTGTGGTTTCGGTTTCTTCTACGGGGGTGACTTTGGTAGGTTCTTTTTTATCATTTTTACAACTCGCTAAGCAGAAAAGTGCAACGAATAAGATGAGTGTTTTTTTCATGGTACGTGTTTTTTTAATGGAAAATTGATTGCGAAAAATGGAAATATAACAATACGATTACATATTTAAAATACAAAATGCGCTAACGGTAGTTATCCGCTAAATCGCACGCTCTAAAGATAAGATATTTTGGTGGGTAAAGTGAACTTTGAGAAAATGCTCATTTTTAAGAACAATAAGGTGGGAAGTGGTTTATGGAGAGGGATTGAAGAAGAGGGAGGAGTGAAGAATAAAAAAAGAGAAAATTCTTTTCCTTCGTATTCCTACATAATTTTGACATTGACATTGACATTGACCTTGACCTTGACATTGACATTGACATTGACATTGACCTTGCTATTGCTATTGCTATTGCTATTGCTATTGCTATTGACATTTTAAACTACATTACTCTACTAAAAATTTACAATGGAAAAAGATAGAAAATACAGGATCGTCTTATTCACCGCAATCGTATTTTGCTTGTGTGGCTGTTTACTACTGATAGTACCAATATTTAATGAAGTATTCGGCGACCTACTCGCCTTTGCGCTTGCTTTCAACGGTATAGGTATCGCAGCCTTTCTGTACTCACAAAAGTTGAAAAACGAAAAGCAGGTGTGATTTTACACAAACACCAAGCGTAAACATTGCATTTAGTTCAGGTGTTGATAAATGTTGATCTTACAGTTTTTCTGTTTTAGGAAAAATTTAAAATCAAGTAAATGCCAACAAAAAAAAGGATAAAATTATTCTTATTTTTGCGCCGAATTTTTTGAAATAATCAAGGCAGTAATCTACTTGCGCTTGATAATTTCCAAACATAAAAAAACTAGAAAATGGAGAATGGAATTGAGCATGTCAAATGTCTAATCATCGGTTCGGGGCCAGCGGGCTACACCGCAGCGGTTTATGCTGCGAGAGCCAATCTGAATCCCGTTTTATATACTGGGCCAGAGATCGGCGGTCAGCTAATGATAACGACCGACGTAGAAAATTATCCGGGGTATCCCGAAGGAATCATGGGGCCACAGATGATGGAGGATTTTAAAAAACAAGCAGAGCGATTCGGTACGGACGTCAGGATGGCGATGATTACGAAAGTGGATTTTTCGGGCCCCGTACATAAAGTTTGGACAGACGGCGGTAAAGAAGTACACGCCGATGCCGTCATTATATCCACGGGCGCAAGTGCCAAGTGGCTGGGCCTTCCTAAGGAAGACGAATTTGCTAGAAATGGAGGAGGTGTTTCGGCCTGTGCGGTTTGTGATGGATTTTTCTACCGTGACCAAAAGGTGGTGGTAGTAGGTGCTGGCGATACAGCAGCGGAAGAAGCCACTTACCTTTCTAAATTGTGTTCCGAGGTGCACATGCTAGTTCGTAGGGACGAGATGCGGGCTTCCAAAATTATGCAGGATCGGGTGATGAAAGCAGAGAATATCACTATCCATTGGAATACGGAAGCCCGAGAGTTATTGGGCGAGAGTACCATAGAAGGGGTTCGGGTAGAGAATAATAAAACTGGTGATTCCAAAGTGCTGGACGTTACTGGATTTTTTGTAGCCATCGGTCATAAACCCAATACCGATATTTTTAAAGATTTTTTGACGACCGACGAGACGGGCTACATCATCACGACTCCCGACCGATCATCTACCAACGTAGAAGGGGTATTCGCAAGCGGTGATGCGCAGGATCACGTTTATCGTCAAGCGGTAACGGCAGCAGGTACAGGGTGCATGGCTGCCCTCGATGCCGAAAGATACTTGACCGAGAAGGGGATTATTTGAAAAAGTGAGCGCCTGCCCCGAGACTTTAAAGCCTGTCAAAAATTTATCATCTAAAAAAAACAAAACAACATGTCAACCAAATTTAGAACTGGAGTTTTACACGGCGACGAAGTAACTGAATTGTTCAACTATGCCAATGCGCATGACTTCGCCCTGCCTGCCGTCAACGTAGTAGGAACAAACTCCACCAACGCAGTACTAGAAACTGCGAGAGACTTGAACTCCCCCGTCATTGTTCAATTTTCCAACGGCGGAGCTTCTTTTTTTGCAGGAAAAGGACTTTCCAACGAAGCCCAAAAGGCGGCCATCTACGGAGGAGTATCAGGGGCTGCTCACGTTCACGCTATGGCAAAGGCCTACGGTGTAACAGTAGTTTTACATACCGATCATTGTGCTAAGAAAATATTACCCTGGGTGGATGGATTACTGGCAGCAGGAGAAAGATTCCACGCCGAGCGGGGCTATCCTTTGTACAGTTCTCATATGTTGGACTTGTCAGAAGAACCCATCGAAGAAAATATCGAAACCTGCGTGGAATACCTCAAACGCATGGATAAACTGGGAATGACCCTCGAAATTGAACTAGGGGTAACTGGTGGCGAAGAAGACGGTGTAGATAATACCGACGTGGATTCTGCGAGGCTATACACTCAGCCCGACGAGGTTGCCTACGCTTACGAAAAACTCATGGCGGTCAGTCCACGGTTTACAGTAGCCGCAGCCTTCGGAAACGTTCACGGGGTGTACAAGCCCGGCAACGTGGAACTGAGACCAATCATTTTAAAAAATTCACAAGAGCACGTCAAGGAAAAATTTAAAACTACCGACAATCCTATCAATTTTGTTTTCCACGGTGGAAGTGGATCTAGCCAAGCGGAGATCAGAGAAGCCATTGAGTACGGCGCAATCAAAATGAATATTGATACCGATATGCAGTGGGCTTACTGGACGGGTGTAAGAGATTACTACGAAGGGAAGCGAGACTACATGCAAACCCAAATCGGTAATCCTGACGGTGAGGATGTTCCCAACAAAAAGAACTATGATCCGCGCAAGTGGTTACGTGCTGGTGAGCAAGCCTTTGTCACAAGATTAAAGCAGGCATTTGAGGATTTGAATTGTGTAGGTCGAAATAATCCGTAGCCCACATCACGGGGTCACTTCCCGTGACCCCGTGATTTTTTAGACAAAAAACTGCGAGGGGAATTTGAAATTACCCCCGCAGATCGCCACTAAGTTGACGACATTCCACGCTCACACTTTAATATAGATTTTTTTATTATCCAACCATTTGCCGACGCTCCAACAAATCAGCATAAAAATAATGGCAAACATCAGCGAACCAAAGTAATCGCCCGTAGGTCTAAAGATATTTTGGTAAATCCAACTGTAAAGATTCCGATCACCAATACGGATCATAAACATGACTTTCACCAAAAAAATGGAAAAGACGTAGATGAATAATGGATTTTTTCCGAAGGTCTCAAAGAAGTTAAAATTTATGGATGGGAGTCTGAAGTCAATGGCGTAGATCAATCCGCCCAACATGGTCAGGTTAATTCCGACGGTGAGTAAAACGTACGAACTTGTCCATAATTTTTTATTGATGGGAAATCCTAAATCCCAAACATACGCACCCAACATCAAGATCAACCCCCACATAAACAACTGCGCTACCTTTTCGTAGGTTATCATTTTTCCCCTAATAATGTATGCCCCCGTCAAATATCCACCAATGACATTGACGATGGCAGGGAAAGTACTCAGGATACCTTCGGGATCAAAGGCAATACCCTCACCGTGGTACATATGCTTATCACCGAGCACCCACAGATCGAGCGTTCTACCAAAGTTACCTGCGAGGGTCAAGTCCCCGAAGGAGACCATGACCAACCAATACCCAAATAATAAAATTCCAGAAGCAAGGAGCAGTTGTCTTTTGTTGAGCAATAAAATAAGTAAAGCAGCCCCCAAGTAGCAGAGTGCTATTCTTTGGAGTACACCCAAGAAGCGAGTATCCGAAAAGGGTTTTCCCACCAGTTCGCCATCCTCCCAACGAACAAAAGGAAACCAAGAAAGCAAATATCCAATGGTAAAAATGAGAAACGTTCTTTTCAGTATTTTTCCCATAACCTCCGTGCGTGGCTTGTCCATCCATTTACTTTTAACAAAAGCGAAAGCATTACCGACCGCAAAAAGGAAAGAAGGGAATACCAAATCGGTAGGGGTAAATCCATGCCACGGCGCGTGAAGAAATGGTGCGTAAACGCTAGCCCAAGTCCCCGGAGTATTGACAATAATCATCAGGCAGACGGTCATACCTCGGAAAACATCGAGTGCTTTGAATCTCTGCATAAGTTAGTTGATTTTCTAGTTTTGTTTCACAAACGCCTGACTCATCACCTTGTGTCGAATTTTCGCTTTGACAAAATACTGTCCGTTGGCTAAGTTCGAAATATCAATTTGATGTTGAATTTTTTCCCCACTCAGTTTTTCGGATTGATAAACCAATTGTCCAGCTACCGATACGATCACGACTTCCGCTTGACGATCAGGTTCAGTATTGGCTATTTCCAACTGAATCATGTCTTGCGCTAGAGTAGGAAAAATCTTCAGTCCATTATCTTTTATTTTCTTAGGATCAGTAGTGCTCACAGGTGAGGTGTCTTGAGTGGTTGTGATAGAATCAAGAGGATAACTCATAATGGATCGTGCAAAAGTACCAGCTACTAATTCATTTTTAAATTCATTAACCACCAGATCAAAAACTGCAATGATCGGCATGTTGTTACCCAACCGCTCCCACGCTTCTCCCGCAGTAACCGTTCCGTACACGCCACCGTCGGTAGCCACAAACATAATAGAATCTCCAGTTTCGGGAAGCACCAATAGTTCATTAATTGGAAGGTCAGGAAGATTAGCCGAGAGGTCTTCCCAAGTTTGACCTTGATCTTTAGAGCGGTGAATCCGCGGAAGAAAGTCATTGTCTTTGTATCCAGAATAAGTCACGTACACCGTATTCACATCAGCAGGCGATGCTACCACATCGGTAATGTATTGGTCGGGAAGACCATTGTTGATGTTGGTCCATATACCACCGCCACCTTGGCTAAGCCATAGATTGCCATCACCAGTTCCTGCGTAAAGGAGACCCTCCTGTATCTTGGATTCGTCTATTGCGGAGATATTTCTATTTCTACTCTCCCCGTTGTCGCCGTCAGTGAGGTCTTCGCTGATAGGAATCCATTCGGGAATTTCACCGACGCCAGAATACACCCTATCGGTTCCCGTGTACATCAGTAAATTAAAATGCGAACTGATAAAGTAAGGCATATCCCAGTTGCGACGATCATCTGGATTGATACCAAAATTAGCTTCTTGAAAAAAACCACCTCCATCGAGTGTCACCCAAATTCTTCCACGCTGTGTTTCAACAAAAAAGCGATCTGGATTTTCTGGATCAAAAGCGGGTTGAAAACCATCGCCCCCAAAGATTCTGGGCCATTCGTTGATAAAAAACGCATTACCTCCCGTAGTCCCATTGTCCTGCGCACCACCGTAGTACGAAGTAGGTTCGTGTGGATTATACCCCACTCGGTAAAATTGAGTAGTCGGGATGTTCTCCAAGTCCTCCCAAAATAGGTTATCTGCATCCGAGCGATAGAGTCCACCGTCCGTAGCTAACAGTATCCCTCCATCTTGTAAAAAAACTAAATCGTGCTTGTCGGCGTGAACTTCGTACGTCCACCATTCGGGCGAAGCCAACTCCCAAGTAACTCCCGCATTTTTGGTGCGCCACAAGTCAACACCTAAAAGATAAATATCATTGGGATCATCGGGATTAACTCTGATTTTTCCAAAATACCAACCAAATCCTCCCATCGCATTTCCACTCAGTCCAGTATTATCTTCGTAGATCGGAATCGTGTCCCAAGTTGTTCCACCGTCTTCAGTTCGGTAGATAGCTTCCAATTGTTGATTACCTCCAATGTATTTTACGTAGGCAACATCAGGTGTATTTTCACAAATGGATATGGCGGTGCGCCCATGGGTGGAGTCGTTGGGCAAGCCCCCTTCCACAAGATTCCAACTATCTCCACCATCAGTCGTTTTATAAATTTTTGATCCGTATCCACCTAATATGGATTTAAAATTATTTCGGATTCTATCCCAACCCGTTGCGTAAATGGTCTGAGGATCGTCGGGGTGCATCTCCATATCAATGACTCCCGTAGAGTCACTCAGGAAAAGTACCTGCTCCCAAGTAGTTCCATTGTCGGTTGATCGGTACAATCCACGATCATTATTTTTTTCAAAAGGTAAGCCCATCGTTGCCGCAAATATCTTGTTAGGATCAGTTGGGTCAATGATGATTTCTGAAATGATGCGCTGATCTTCCAGCCCTAAATGTGTCCACGAGTTTCCACCGTCCGTACTTCGATACACTCCATCTCCGATAAAAGGAATCCCCGTAATATTCATATCGCCCGTGCCGACGTAAACAATTTCTGGATCATTAGGATCTAGTGCTACATCGCCAATAGATAGAAATACTTGATTATCAAAAATGGGATTCCAAGTGACACCTCCATCGGTGGTTTTAAAAACACCTCCTTTCGAAAAGCCGAGGTAGATCGTATTTTCATCGGTAGGGTGAACCGCAATGGAGTTGATTCGAGCACCGATGTTGCCGGGCCCCTGCGTAGTCCATTCCATATCAAATCCATCAATGGTTCTAGGTTGCGCTTGCTGTTTGATTTGCTGGAGCGCATCCGTATATCTTTCTAGTGGAAAAGTACCATCGGCGTTCATTCTTTGCAAAAAGAACTCGTCGCTAGGTTCGTGCTTAATTTTGTAGTTATCTTTTGTGGGGGTGGCAGGAGTTGTTTCCGTAGAGGTGCAGGAATACATAAAAAATAAACTTCCTGCTAGGCATAAAATAGTTTTAAAGATTCGGTTTGTCATTAATCGTTGCTTTTGAGTGAAAGACTTTGCCGAGCAATCATTCCTAGTACTCAAAGCAAAGCCCAATCAAAACTAACAATTTTTAGTAGAAGCAAAATGAATAAAAAAGAAGAAGATTGTGAGGTGCAATTTAATTGACAGAATGAAGGGTACAAAACTGATAAGGATATAACTGCTTATTGTTTACATTCATTTTCTAGCTCAGGATTTTTACTTTTATACTTTTCTTGCAAAAATTCGAAGTAGGAGCGACCATCTAAATTCGAATGTCTTCAACTTTAGGATTTGTTTCCACAAGGTAGTTTCGAGCTTTTACCGTGGGTTCAATGAAATTAAAGAAAACTGCGAGAGGAATTTTGAAATTACCCTCCCGTACTGCCGCTAAGTTGACGATATTCATCTAAAGTCTGGTCATCAAAAATAAATATCTGTGTTTCGTTAGAAATAAGATTTTTAATTCTTTTTTAATTCAACCATCCATGAAAAAAAAATCAACTCCATCCTCTCGAAGAAAATTTATCAAACAAAGTGCGGTAGTCGGAGGATCATTTTTTATTGTCCCCCGACACGTTTTAGGGAAAGGATACACTGCCCCTAGTGATCGCCTAAATTTAGCAGCCATTGGTGCTGGCGGAAAAGGACATTCCGATATTAAAAATGCTTGGGATGATGGCAATAACAATGTAATTGCATTGTGTGATGTAGATACCAAAGCGGCTGAGCGAACAAGAACCCTTTTTCCCAAAGCCAAATTTTATAAAGACTTCCGAGTGATGCTCAATAAAATGGGAAAAGACATTGACGCCGTTACGATCTCTACGCCAGATCACACCCACGCCGTGGCAGCTATGGCTGCGATGAATTTGGGAAAACACGTTTACGTACAAAAACCCCTGACGCATAACATTGCGGAAGCAAGAAAATTGACCGAGACGGCAAGGGCAAAAAAGATAGTCTCCCAAATGGGCAACCAAGGGGCTTCCAATCCTGGTCAAGTCCTAATGCAAGATTGGTTTGACCAAGGACTAATCGGAAAAGTACATCGAGTGGAGGTTTGGACAGATCGCCCAGTCTGGCCACAAGGCATTCCTGTACCTACGGAATATCCCCAACGACCCGAGCATCTCAGTAAAGAAGATTGGGACTTGTACATTGGGCCAGCCCAGTACCTTCCTTTCCATCCTTTATTTTATCATTTTAAATGGAGAGGTTGGTGGAATTTCGGAACAGGAGCACTCGGAGATATGGGCTGCCACATCATTGATCCTCCGTTTAGAGTGCTAGGATTGGGCTATCCGACGGAGGTAGAATGCAGCGTAGGCGCAATTTTTAAAAGAGACTGGAATCCCGAACACGTGCCAGAGGGGTGTCCGCCTTCTTCCAATGTTCAAATCAAATTTCCAGCTTCCGAGAAAAATGACTCCGAAGTGAAAATGGTTTGGATGGATGGTGGCCTGCGTCCTTTCCATCCCGACGTGATTCCAGCGAGCGATGATATTGGTGGAAATGGAAGTAGAAACGGCGTACTGATGATCGGCGAAAAAGGTGTAATATCCTGCGATGTCTATGGTATGAATCCCAAATTATACCGAAAAGGCGAACTCGTGCTCACCATGCCCGCAGGCTACGATGGTGGCAATAAATATTTGGAGCATCCTGGCTATGGTCATCATAAGGCGTGGGTAGAGGCGTGTAAGGCAGGTTTTGACAGCAACGAACACCGTGGTCTGACTTCTTCGTTTGACTACGCTGGCCCACTAACGGAAACCGTTCTGATGGGAAATCTAGCGATCCGAAGTTATTCCCTTTTAAGAGAAAATAGTGAAGGACGCAAAGAGTTTTACGGTCGCAAAAAACTACTCTGGGATGGCAAAAAAATGAAAGTCACTAACTTCGAAGATGCCAACCAGTTTGTGGGCAGAGCGTACCGAGCGGGTTGGCAATTGTAGGGTGAGTTAACGGGGCGAGTTTCTAAGTTAAAAACAACTCGCAACTCGTACTACCCGCAACTCAAAAATAAATTTTCCGTTGAGTTATTAGTTGTTGGTAAAACCTATTAATTTTAGCGGAAATAAAAAGTTTATGGAAAAAATCTCCACATATCAGCCTACTGACGATGAACTTCATTTTACCGAAAAAATAGAAGAAGATTTAAAGAATACCACGGGGTGGGCTTCTTTTATTGCGATAGTTTATTTGACCCTAGTAGGATTATTACTATTGTGGTTTAGCTATAGCATGTATCTTTTTTTTTCCCGAATGAATGAGCATACCCGAGATTATTTCAGAGTGATGGACATTGGCTTAGAGATAGTGGGCTTTCTGCTGGTCTTTGTTGGAGTTTTAGGTATGTTTGGGCGAGGGGCATACGCACTGTATCAGTATGCCGCCAAAATGAAAAAAGCTATTCTGTTAGAGGATAAAGAAGACCTACACGTTGCGCTTGACTCGCTGCTCAATTTTATGAAATGGAATGGGTTGGCTTTTGTCCTTAGTTTTGTTTACGGATTTTTTCTATTTCAGTATTTGTATAGATTGGGTCAGTTGTATTAGGAGATCACTTATCCACTTTCTTTCCCGAAAAATATATCACCAATCATGGAGCACAACATCTTAGACGAAAAGATAAACGAAGAAGGACAATTCTTCGACCACACGGCGCAGGAAAAATTACTGACCATTTCGAGATGGGCAAAATTATTAAGCGCGATGCTCTACGTGAACGTAGTGTACCTCGTTTACCAATTTATACAGATGACCATCCTCACCTACAATCTCAAAAAAAACAACATCTTATTCAGCGAGATGGTCATGGTAGCTATTTATCTATTTCTTATCATTTTTACTTTCTTAGCAGCTTACAATTTGATGGGATTTTCTAACCGACTATTGACGAGTTTTAAATTGAAAAATAACAAGATATTTACATTTTCTATCGAAAACCTAAGATCCTATTTTAAGTTCTTTGGATTCTTTATGATTTTGATTAGCTTGGTTATCCTTACCTACATTTATGCACTTTTTTTAAGGTACTAAAACTAGTAACTCCGTTCACACTTCCACATGGCGGTAGAGCATCCGCTACTTGGCACTACGAATAAAATTTAAATAGAAACCCAAGATGTCAGCAATCGAAATCAGAACGGTCAATGTCATTCGCTACGTCACGCCTTTGCGCGAAGGAGGATCGCTGCCCGCTATCGTCGAAGCGGATGATGAGTTTTTGTACGTCATCAAATTTCGGGGTGCAGGTCAAGGAAAAAAAGCATTGATTGCCGAACTCCTCGGAGGAGAGTTGGCAAGAGCCATAGGCTTAAAAGTGCCCGAGATCGTTTTTATGCACTTAGACGATTCCTTCAGCAAGTCAGAACCCGATGAGGAAATTCAGGACTTGTTGCGCTTTAGTGTAGGGCTGAATTTGGGATTACATTATTTATCGGGCGCCATCACTTATGATCCTTTGGTTTCGGTAGCTGATCCCATGTCGGCATCCCAAGTCGTCTTGCTCGATAGCATCATCACTAATATGGATCGTACGGCTCGAAATACAAATTTGCTCAATTGGCACAAAGAACTGTGGCTGATAGATCACGGAGCGAGTTTGTATTTTCACCACAGTTGGACAAATTGGGAAAAACACGCAACGGGAACTTTTCCCCTCATCAAAGACCATGTACTCCTAGAGCGAGCGAGTGAGCTTTTCACCGCCGCTGTCTCCATCAAAGAAAAAATCACGGATAACCTCATTGATGAAATTGTCAATTTGATCCCCGAAGATTGGCTGGAAGAAGAAGGCTCTACGCTCACTTCGACGGAGAAAAGAAATATTTATTCGACCTTTCTGAAAACTAAAATAGCCAACCTCGATTCACTCACCAAAGCAGCGGAAGATGCAAGATAGAGTAGTATTCGAATACGCTTTTATTCGCTTTGTTCCGAGGGTAGAACGAGGAGAATTTTTAAATGTAGGTGTCATACTTTTCTGCAAGCGAAAAGATTATCTAGATGTGAAAATTCACCTAGACGAACCACGAATCCTCGCTTTTGCTAAAGATACTGACTTGGAAGATTTGAAACGTTATCTGAGAAGTTGGGAACTCATCGCCCACGGAAAACCCGAAGGAGGAAGCCTAGCGCAGATGGATACACCTAGTCGTTTTCGTTGGCTCACTGCCGCTAGAAGTACGATCATTCAAAATTCTAAAGTGCATACGGGACTGTGTAGCTCGCCAACTAAAATGTTGGAAAAGCTGATGGAGCAGTATATTTTTTGAAGAATGTTGGGAAGCGGGAGGCGAGAGATGAGCAAAGGGGATGCTCAAGTCGTGTGCAAAGATTTGATAGTAAAATCTTACCCCTCCGAGGCAGTCATCACAAAATGTTATAATCAGAAAAATCAAATGCTATTTCTGTTCCCTCCTCCCTCTTCTTGCATCTTACCTTTCTCCTCCCGAAAATCCCTTCTAAGACATTGATATTCTTTTAGTGCCAACTCCAAACAATCCATTGCCTTATTCAAATCATCTACGTTGAGTACGTAGGCAATTCTCACTTCTTGTTTTCCCAAACCTTCCGTAGCGTAAAAACCAGCACCGGGAGAGAGCATTAGAGTTTGATTGTTATGGGAAAAATTTTCCAAAAGCCATTGGCAAAATCGGTCACCATCATCAATGGGTAATTTCGCAAAAATATAAAAAGCACCACCGGGTTGGTAGCAAGTGACCCCTTCCATTTTGCGCAAGCGATCGTACAGCAGTGCTCTTCGACGGGCGTAGGCGCGTTGAGCTTCGGCGAGATAATTTCCATCATTTTCCAAGATCGCTTCGGCTATCATTTGACCAAGCACAGGAGCACATAATCTGAATTGCCCCAGTTTAGTAATCGCATTTACCAAGTCTTGATTTCTCGAAATGATCGCCCCAATCCTCGCACCACAGGCACTGTACCTCTTGGAAATAGAATCCACTACGGCAACATTTTTTTCAAGTCCCGCTAGGTTAAGTACCGAGAAAAATGCTAGCCCATCGTAACAAAACTCCCGATACACTTCATCCACGAAAAGAAACAAATTGTGCTTTTTAACTACCCTGCCCAATGCTTCCAATGCCTCTTTGGAATAAAGACATCCCGTCGGGTTATTAGGATTGCAGATCAAGATAGCCTTAGTTTTAGGCGTGATTAATTTTTCAAAATCCTCCGCACTCGGCAGCTCAAAATTATTTTCAATAGTAGAAGTCACGGGCTTGATGTGGACATCAGCAATTTCCGCAAATCCGATATAATTCGCATAGAAAGGTTCAGGAATAATCACCTCGTCGCCCTTGTCCATACAGCTAAGTGCCAAAAATAAAATGGCCTCAGATGCCCCCGTAGTTACTAAAATATCCTCTGCGGTGACTTGAATATTGAACCGCTCGTAGTACTGCACCAATTTTTGTCGATAGGAAAGTACGCCTTTAGAAGGGCCGTATTTTAAAACTTGAATATTGGTCTGACGAATTTTTTCGAACGCAACGGAAGGCGTTTCCAAGTCGGGCTGACCAATGTTGAGATGAAAAACGGTTTTACCATTTGCTTTGGCTTGATCCGCAAAAGGCGTTAATTTTCGAATCGGAGAAGAATAGGCTTGGGCTACTCTTTGTGATATGTTCGGCATGTTGATTTGATTTTAACAAAAACAAAATTATTATTTTTCCCAACATTGTTACTAAACGCAAGAGTATCATTAATGCTGCAAAAGGAAAGAAAATATTCATTTTTGATTTTTCATAATTCATTTATAAATCCTATCTTTGCGCTCGCTTAAACGGACACCTGATTGATATTTAAGAAAAATGAATGCTTTAAAGCAATTTACGATTCCCATTAAGGGGCTAAAAACGGGGATTCATTAATGAATTATGAAAAATCAAAAATGAATATTTTCTT
>JBCCJE010000042.1:0-13355 GCA_039027925.1 Bacteroidota bacterium | reverse complement strand
AATCCATAATCTTTAATCTTTAATCATCTCCACCACTTGGTTAAAAACATTCTCGGCGGTGAAGCCAAATTTCTCATCCAATACTTTGTAGGGGGCCGAATAGCCGAAGTGCGTCATCCCAAATACTTTTCCATTGGCACCGACTAGACCTTGGAGGGTAACGGGCAGCCCCGCTGTCAATCCGAATTTTGGCGCATAATCGGGCAGTACAAAATTTTGGTATTCCGCATTTTGATTTCTAAACACCCCTTCCGACGGTGCGGAGACTACTCGCACATTCAACCCTTTTTCGACTTTTAGTTTTTCGGCACCCGCTATCATGGTGGATACCTCCGATCCGTTGGCGACTAAAATAATATCTGGTGTGGTCTCACAATCTTGTACGATGTAAGCACCTTGTTGGGCTTGCAGCGCATCCTCGTAGCGAGTGCTCCCCGCACGGGCGGGCAACGACTTGATATCTTGCCGAGAGAAGATCATTCCCGTCGGTGTAGCTCTATTTTCAAAAGCCATTTTCCACGCTACCGTTGTCTCATCGGCATCAGCCGGCCGCAATGCAAGCATACTGTTATGTCCCGAGTGATTTTTTAATTGCTCTAGCAACCGAAGCTGTGCTTCCTGCTCAATGGGCTGGTGCGTAGGGCCATCCTCTCCTACTCGGAAGGCATCGTGCGTCCAAATAAAAATGACTGGTGACTCCATCAAAGCACAGACCCGCATGGCTGGTTTCATATAATCCGAAAACGCAAAGAAAGTAGCACAAACGGGAATCACGCCGCCGTGCAAACTCATCCCCGTACACATCGCCGCCATCGTGAGTTCCGATACTCCTGCTTGGAAGAAAGCCCCCTTGAAATTATCTTTTTCCAGCGGTGCAGATTTTTTTAGGAAAAAATCGGTCTTATCACTATTACTCAAATCAGCAGAACCGACAATCATATTTTCTACGTGATCGGCTAGGTAAGCGAGGACTGTGCCCGAGGCATTTCTAGTAGCTGCATTGGCTTTTTGTTCTACGGCGGCCCAATCAATTGCTTGAACCTCATCGGAGAAAAACTGTGCTAACTTGGCGGCTCTTTTGGGATTATCCGTTTTCCAGATTTCAAAATCAGCTTTTCGTTTTTTAGCGGCTTCCCGTTTTCTGTTCAAAATCTTTTCGTACAATTCTTTTACTTCGGGAAAAATTCGGAAGGGATCATCTGGATCGCCGCCTAAATTTCTGACGGTGGCTTCGTAGTTGCCCCCCGTTTTACTAAGCGGTTTGCCGTGCGAATCTACCTGACCTTCGTAACTCTGCCCGTCTTCGGTAACTGCACCTTTGCCCATTTTTGTTTTTCCAATAATCAATGTAGGACGGGCGGTTTCGTCAATACCGGATTGGATGGCATGACGGATTTCGTCGTGGTTGTTGCCATCAATAGTGAGGGTATGCCAATTCCACGCTTCGTATTTTTTAGCGGTATCTTCGCCCGTCACTTCCCCAACGGTGGTGGATAATTGGACATCGTTGGCATCGTAAAACATGATGATATTGCCTAGACCGAGGTGTCCCGCAATGCGCCCTACCCCTTGCGAAATTTCTTCCTGAACCCCCCCATCAGACACGTAGATGTAAGTCTTGTGTTCTACGACCTCCCCGAAGCGGGCCGCCAAAAATCTTTCTGCCACGGCTGCTCCCGCACCAAAAGCGTGACCCAACCCCAATGGGCCAGAAGTATTCTCTACCCCGCGCTTAACGTCCAATTCGGGATGACCCGGCGTAGGACTTTTCCATTGGCGAAAATTTTTAATATCATCAATGGTAAAATTTCCTAACAATGTCTGCACGCCGTACAACATTGGCGACATATGACCCGCATCCAAGAAGAAACGGTCTCGCATCGGCCAAGTCATATCGTCTGGATCGTAGTGCAAAAATTCAGCGTAGAGCACCTGCACAAAATCTGCCCCACCCATCGGGCCGCCGGGATGCCCCGACTTAGCTGCTTCTACCATGGAAGCGGCGAGGATACGAATGTTGTCAGCGGCGAGTGTGGAGATTGTTTTTCCTTCAACTTGATTAGACATTTTTTAGATTTTATGGTTTGGAAAATTTGTTTTGATGCGAGAAGTGAGCAGTGAGAGGAGAGAACAGGGAAGCGAGAACAGCGGAAAATTAAAGTACTCCAATTGGTCTCGCTTCTCGCCTTTCTCTTCTCTCCTCCCCTTTTCTCTTTAAAATCAAAAGTTAGCGACAAAGATAAAAGTAGGATACAAAAAACCCAACAAACTGAGGAGTATCCTGCACAACGAAAATCCGGAGGGGGATCATTCCGTTTCGGCGAGCTTCACTTCGGCTACCTTATTATCGCTATCGTAGATCAGTTCGAACACTTTACCTGCCATTTCGGGATTGGCGCCTCGCTGTCCCTCTTGGTATTTTACATTTTCCAACAAATCATCGGGTACTTTCACTTCGGGTGTTCCCTCGTGGGATACATCCAATTTGATACTGATCCCGTCGAGAGTTTTAAAAAAATATTCCATGTGGTCGTCCGTGACGTTGGTCGTCCGAAAAACTGCGAACTCCGAATTGGTAGCCGTTTTTTTGTACTGGACAGGCTCATCGTTGGGCGTGGTCGGTGTAGATTCAGTTTTGGTAGCGGGTGCGGCGGATTGATCGGAGGACTCGCCCCCACAACTAAAGAGTAGAAAAGCGGTGAAAAAAAGTAGGAATCGCATATTTATTTTTATTTAGATTTTATGGTTTTAAAAATCTTGAAAACAAAAGTCAGGAATAGCTCAGTAATGAACTACGCTGCTTTTGCCGCAAAATTAAAATAAATTTTATTGTAATTATTTATCGCCTACGCTTTGATAACCCTTGCTTCTCGCCTTGCCATCGCCACGGGTTCATCAAAGCGGGACTCTCTCCCCAAAACCCTAGATTAATTACGCCATTTAATTATATTTGCCGCATGAAAATACTAGAAAAAATCCTGAGCCAAAATAGTAACAAAACCCAAATCATCGGTGCAATCGTTGGGTCATTCATGGGGCTGTTGTTGCTGTTGTTGTCTATTCAGTTTTACATGGATTTACGGCTGCTGATGAGCGGTGGCTCGGAGACCGATCAGTACGTCATCATTAATAAAAGAGTATTTTCCCTAAACAACCCACCCTTTACCGCTGCTGAAATTGATACCATCCAGCGACTTTCATTTATCAAAAAAATCGGAAAATTTACGCCCAATAATTACAAAGTAAGTGCTCAAATCAAACGGCTAGGATTTCGTACCGAACTTTTTTTTGAAAGCGTACCCAATGAGTTTGTGGACATCGAAGCAGAAAAATTTCAATGGGAAACGGGTCAAACCGAAGTCCCCATTCTTATTTCGAAAGACTATTTGGCGCTGTACAATTTTGGATTTGCGCCTAGCCAAGGACTGCCCCAACTGAATGCCGAAGCGATTAAACTGGTTTCATTAGACATTGTAATTAGAGGCAACGGCCGACGAAAAATTTACAGAGGGAGGATAGCAGGATTTAGTGAGCGCATTAATTCTATCTTAGTGCCTCAGAGTTTTATGGACTACACGAATCAGAATTTTCAAGATTTTCAACCCAAGGGTTCTTCCCGCTTGATGATCCTGGCAGATAATCCTTACTCTAGCGAGTTTAAGGATTTCCTATCCCAAAAAGGATACGAACTTAGTTCGGGAAAATTTATCGGTGGAAAAATGGCAGCTATGATAACCACCTTGATTGCGATAGTAGCCATCATCGGATTGCTGATCGTCGTGCTTTCGGTATTGGTTTTTGTTTTGAATTTTCAACTCATCGTCTCCAAGTCCAGTAGAGATATTGGGCTAATGATTCAGTTGGGATACAAGCAAGATCAGATCGGAGATATTTTAAAAAGAAACTTGGTAAGGATGTTCGGTACGGTGATCGTACTCACCGTTTTGTTTTTTATCATCATCCGTTTTTTTGTGGTCAACTTATTTGCTAATCAAGGGTTCGATTTGGCGTTTATACATTGGGTCGTATTTTTGGCGGCGTTGCTATTCGCGGGGTTATTTATTTTTATCAACTTCTCCAACATCAAGCAAAGTATTCAACAGCTTTCCTCATGAATAAGCTGCCAGCTTCCTATTTTCTTTGGACAATCTTACTCACGCTCGGACTGATCTTTTTCTTCTACGGAAAAATTATCTGCTCTCCCCACCAGTATCTCATGGCTTCCACGGGCGATGGTTTTACGGCTTATTTTAATACCTCATGGCACATTGAGTTGGATAGTTCCTTCACCCAATTTACTGGGTCGAATTATCCGTACGGCGAGCACACCGTCTATTCCGAATATCGGCTACTGATCTCTAACTCAATCAAAGTACTCGGTCAGGTATTTCCAAACTTGCAAAAACAAAACGTAGCCATCACCAATCTTTCCATCATCGTTTCCATTTTGCTTTGCGCTGTTTTTGTTTGGCTGATTTTGAGAAAACTTGGTATCAAAAAATGGCTGGCCGTTTCGGCAACTATCGGCATCACATTTCTTGCTCCGCAGGTGGGCAGATTCGATAATCATCTGACTTTGGCTTATTTGAATTGTTTTCCGATGACTTGGTTTTTTATTTTAAAATTTTTTGAATCCAAGTGGAAGGTCAAATGGACAAGCATCTTGTTCATCAACAATTTGGGATGGTTTTTTGTCCACGGGTATCTGGGACTTTTGACGACTTTATTTTCGGGGGCGTTCTGGCTAGTTTGGTTATTGAAAACAAAAAACTGGAGCAACGTAACAATTTACTTACATTTTATCATTCAGACATTTTTACCGCTCCTTGCCTTTAAAACATTCGTAGAGTTAACAGATATTCACGAAGACCGTACGAATAATCCATTGGGGTTTTTACTGTATAATTCCGAACCCGATGACATTTTTATTCCGCACCATCCTCCGCTCAGACCCATCTTAGATCAATTTTTCAATATCCAAATCAAATGGGAAGGATGGGCTTACGTGGGTATTTTGACTACCGTCATCTTGCTCTACCTGATTTTTCATTTTGTTAAAAAATCCGTGGAGCAAAAAAAAGTTTATCCCAAAATAGATTGGCTGCAACATGACCATCTAAAAATTGCTATGCCCGCCGCGCTGTTGTGTTTACTTTTTGCTTTTGGTTATCCTTTTAAGGCGTTTCCAATTTTGTTGGAGTGGATGCCGCTGGTGAAAAATTTTAGAACGACGGGAAGGTTCGGATGGATTTTTTATTTTGTGAGTACGGTGAGTGTCGTCTTTTTTTTGCAGGAATGTTTGGGGAAGGGCGAGGGGAATGGCAATATCAATGGGAATGGGAATGGGAATGACAATGACAATGGGAATGGGAATGGGAATGGGAATGGGAACGGGAAAATTGATAAAAGGGCTGGGGTCAAAAACAATACATTTACATATTTATTGATAAGCATCTTACCGTTGACTTATTTGATCGAGGGATTTGCGCATCATTACGAAATGTCAATAAAATGCACCCAACAACTTAATGTTTTTGATGGGAAATACCTGACGCAGGATTTCCAATTGGCGTTGGATTCGATAGCATCCAATCGTTATCAAGCGATCATTCCATTACCTTTTTATTACTGTGGATCGGAACATTTTAGTCGCCCCATAGATGATCGTTCGTCCAAAATATCTAAGATATTTTCTTACCATACCCAAGTACCGTTGATGGCGTTTGATGTGGGTAGAACGAGCATCTCGGAAAGTAAAAAAATTGTCCAAATCGTAACGCCTACTTATTATAAAAAACTGATAACCAAGGACTTACCGTCCGATAAGCCTTTTCTCCTAGTGGTGAGTGACTCGCTGAAATCTCCTTACGAGCAAGACCTAAAGTCGAGAGGAAAAGTATTTTTTAAAAGCTCGGAATTTCAATTATTAGAAATATCAAAAGCACAATTACTCCGTTGGGATAGTACGCTGATTGGTACGGAATTTTTGGACAGATCAAAAGGTCTGACTGAAAATGTTCAACCAATCTTTCGTAGCAAAAAAAATATTTACACCTCGGATACCTCGGCGTTTTACTATAAAAATGATTTTGAAAATTTAGCAAGCGAGCACACCCACCTGAGCAAAGGCGCACTCGAAAAGCCTAAAAGAGGCCTCCAAATTATAGATACCTTCCAACCCCGTACCTTCCAAAAAAACAAGGTATATACGGCTTCCGCTTGGTTTTTCAACGGGCAGCACGATGCCCTCAATGATTGGTTTAGATTTATCGTAGAGGAAAGGAATCCGAGGACTGGAGAATTTAAATACACGACTGCTTTCCTAGAATTTTCGGAGGTCATTGATGGTGATTGGAGTTTGGTAGAATTGGATTTTCAAGTTGATTTTCCCGAAAATGAAATTCGAATATTGACCATTGGAAAAGCGCTCACCCTACCCGTACAGATTTTCGTTGATGATTTGTTGATTAGAGAAAAAGGAGTTGATATTTTTGAAAATAACATCAGATTCGAGGGCGAGTTTTTTATCAAAAAAAATAATCATATCCAAAAAGATTACTCCGATACCATGCAGTAATTAGTTGATCGCCCGATGGCACTTTCCGTTTTTCTCGACATCTTTGGCTACATTTTTAGTACCGACTGAAAGTCGTTTGGATGGGAAAATTGCGCCCTACTTTTTCTTTATTTTTTGTGCTTCCTTTTCCAAAAAATCCAAACTCATTTGCACCTGTCTATCTATATCTTTTATTTTCTGGATGGAAAAAATAAGACTTCGCTTTTTGCCATCAGTCATCCTATCATAGATACCTTTAGCAATCTCATCTTGTGCTAAAAGAACAGCAAGTACTTCGGGTACTTCTACGCCAAGAGGATTGGGATCTTCTTTAATCTCTATCTTAACCTTATCACCTAACTGTTTTCCAAGTTTCTTTAATCTTGCATTAGAGAAAATGATAAAGAAATTTCCATCACCTAAATGATTCAACCCACAAGAGTAGGATACTTTTTCGTCGACGGTACAAACCAATCTCGTCTTTCTCTTTTTCTCAAATTGCTCCATGGTGGCAGCGTCTATTTGAAAATAAAAGTATCCACCTTTTCTTTTTTCGAGTTGGCGGATGGGTTGGTGAATGGTGAAGGTGGGCATGAGAAGATATGTTTGATGTTTGGAAAAATCTAAAGGAAATTAAATTTAAAGATTTTATGTAATTACCTAGCCCCATGCTTTGAGAACTTCGCGGGACAGCAAAATAAGTAAAGCAAAAGTTCTTAAAGCCAACGAAAGCTCCATAATTTGGCTTTAAGAACGCTTGCATTCCCACTTTCCCATCTCACGGAGTTCTCAAAGCGTGTGGCTAAGTAGTTACGATTTTATTTATGATTACATACCTTCGCCATTGTATTGCTACACGATAGGAAGAAGAACTTTAGAGTGAGCATTATTCTGTGGAGTTACCCAATGAAAATCATTCACTCCTTCCCCAAAAACGCATCTACCCGTTCCGCTGCCTGTCGGCCTTCCGCAATTGCCCACACCACCAATGACTGCCCGCGCCGCATATCTCCTGCGGTAAATACTTTTTCCACGTTTGTTTTAAACTGATCGTCTTTGACGTTGCCTTGTTCCGTCAGTTCGACTTGCATTTTTTCTAGCATTCCTTCGTGCTGCGGGTGTACGTAGCCTACGGCAATCAACGCTAATTCGCAAGGTAATTCTCTTTCCGTATCTGCTATTTCTTTGAAGTGGTGTCGTCCCGTTGCTTCGTTGAGTGCCCACTCGACATCTACTAATTTGATGGCTTTGAGATTTCCTTTTTCGTCTCCCACAAATTCTTTGGTCAAAACCGCCCACGCTCTGTCGCAACCTTCCTCATGGGAAGAAGTGGTTTTTAACAGCATGGGTGCAGCCGTCCACGGAATATCGGTGGGGCGATGCTCTAAGGGCCTGATCATAATTTCCAATTGTAAAATAGACTTTGCTCCGTGACGATTGGAAGTACCGATACAATCTGAACCCGTATCTCCCCCGCCGATCACGACTACATTTTTTCCAGTCGCAAATAATTCTTCATTTTCGGTAATCGTATCGCCCGCAACTCTTTTGTTATTCTGCTCCAAAAATTCCATCGCAAAATGAACTCCTTTTAAGTCTTCACCTTTCACATTCAACTTTCGTGGAACGGTGGAACCACCACACAAAACGATTGCGTCAAATTCGTTCATCAATTTTTCCACGGGGACATTTTCGCCTACGTTGGCGTTGGTTTGGAATCGAATACCTTCGGCTTCCATGATTTGGATTCTACGATCCAAGACCCATTTTTCCAATTTAAAATCGGGAATACCGTATCGCAAGAGTCCACCGATTCGGGTATTTCTTTCGAAGATCGTCACGAGATGCCCCGCCTGATTTAACTGTGTAGCTGCTGCTAATCCTGCGGGCCCCGAACCGACTACGGCTACTTTTTTCCCCGTCCGAATCAAAGGAGGATTGGGCTGGACGTAGCCATTTTCGAAAGCAGTCTCAATGATATTTTTTTCCACCAACTCAATGGTGACGGGCGATTGGTTGATACCCAACACACATTTGGACTCACAGGGAGCTGGACAAATGCGTCCCGTAAATTCTGGAAAATTATTGGTCTGACTTAAAATATGGTAGGCTTCCTCCCATTCGCCGTTGTAAACAGCATCGTTAAAGTCGGGAATCACATTTCCCAAAGGACAACCCGATTGGCAAAATGGAACACCACAATCCATACAACGAGCCGCTTGATTTTTAACTTTCTTTTCGGAAAATTCCTCGTAGATTTCATCGTAATCTTTTAAGCGTTCGGCTACTGCTCTCGATTGCGGTAATGTCCTTTTGTATTTTAAAAAACCCTGTGGATCGGCCATGATTTTAATGAATAATGAATAATGAATAATTTTTGGTAAATAGTGTTCAGCAAGCATTCGTTATTTAAAACTGACTACTGGGACTGCCTACTAACTGTAGCAATTGCCACCTGCGCTTTTTCTTTCCGTTTGGCTTCCAGTATGCGTCGGTAATCTCTCGGAATTACTTTGATAAAAGTGCGCTTGAGGTTGTCCCAATTGTTGAGGATAGCTAGTGCTTTTTTAGAACTCGTGTATCGAAAATGATCTCGAACTAGCCCACGCAGTTCCACGAAATCGGCTTTGTCCGGTGTTTCTAAGTCCACCAATTCGGGATTGTAGTTTTGCTCGAATCCGCCCCAGTCGTTGTAGATGTAAGCGATACCACCGCTCATACCTGCGGCGAAGTTTTTCCCCGTTTTTCCGAGGACTACGATTCGTCCCCCCGTCATGTACTCGCATCCGTGATCTCCTACGCCTTCCACTACGGCGTGTACTCCGGAGTTTCTGACGGCAAATCTTTCACCTGCAAGTCCCTTGACAAATGCCTTTCCTGAGGTAGCTCCGTAGAAAGCTACATTTCCGATGATGATATTTTCACCAGCCTCGAAGGGAGCAGTACGATCAGGATTGACGATGAGCTTTGCTCCCGATAGCCCTTTGCCAAAATAGTCGTTGGCCTCACCCTCTAAGGTAAAGGTCAAACCGTTGGCAGCAAATGCGCCAAAACTTTGCCCCGCCGAACCTTGAAATCTGAACTCAAAAGTATCTTCGGGCAATCCTCTTTCTCCAAATCGTTTAGAAATTTCGTTGGATAACAATGTACCTACGGATCGGTCAGTATTTTTTACGGGGAAAATAGTAGCGACTTTTTTTCCTTTGGTAAGGCTTTCCTCTCCGATGTGGCGGAGGAGTTTCCAATCCAAAATTCCGTTAAGTCCGTGATCTTGTACTACTTGTTTGTATTGTCCCACAGTCTCATCGGCGGGTACTTTATAAAGGATTGGATTGAGGTCTAGCGATTTGTATTTCCAATTAGAAATATTTCTTTTGGCTTTGAGCAACTCCACTTTCCCAACCATTTCGTCAACCGTTCGGAAACCAAGTTGCGCCATGTACTCTCGTAGGTCTTGGGCAAGGTAGGTAAAGAAATTGATGATGTGTTCTGGTTTTGCCGTGAATCTTTTACGTAAGTCTGGATTTTGCGTAGCGATACCCACGGGGCAGGTATTCATGTGGCATTTGCGCATCATAATACAGCCTTCTACGACGAGGGCTGCCGTAGCTACGCCCCACTCTTCCGCACCAAGCAAAGTAGCAATTGCTAGGTCTCGCCCCGTTCGGATTTGCCCATCGGTTTGGAGGACCACCCGATCTCGTAGTTTATTTTTTACCAGAGTTTGGTGGGATTCTGCTAGTCCCAATTCCCAAGGTAAGCCTGCGTGGCGAACCGAAGTCAGAGGCGAAGCGCCTGTGCCTCCATCGTGTCCAGAAATCAAAATGGCATCGGCGTGGGCTTTGGCTACCCCCGAGGCGATAATGCCTACCCCCGTTTTGGAAACCAATTTTACGTTGATACGGGCTGCCCGATTGGCATTTTTCAAATCAAAAATGAGCTGCGCTAAATCTTCAATGGAATAAATATCGTGGTGCGGCGGTGGGGAAATCAAACCCACCCCCGGCGTAGAATGGCGCACTCTCCCAATCCAATCATCTACTTTATGACCAGGTAGTTGACCGCCTTCCCCCGGTTTTGCGCCCTGTGCCATCTTGATTTGGATTTCGTCCGCATTCGTCAGGTAGTGGCTAGTTACCCCAAATCTTCCGGAGGCGACTTGCTTGATGGCGGAGCGTTCCCAGTCGCCATTTTTCTTTTTGGCAAAACGAATAGGGTCTTCTCCGCCTTCGCCCGAATTGCTTCGTCCGCCGATACGGTTCATCGCAATTGCCAAAGTAGAGTGGGCTTCGTGGGAGATAGAACCAAACGACATCGCTCCCGTAGCGAAACGTTTGAAGATATTTTCTACGGGTTCAACTTCCGCCAAGGGAATAGAATCTGCCTTTCGGAAATCTAGTAATCCTCTTAAAGTACAGGCCTGCTCGGCTTGCTCATCAATGAGTTTTGCGTATTTTTTGTAGGTGTTGTAGTCTCCCTTGCGGGTGGCGTACTGCAGGAGGTGAATTGTTTGGGGATTAAACAAATGAAATTCGCCATCTGCTCGCCAGGCGTAAACGCCCCCATTTTCCAACGGTGTATTTTTAAAAATTCCTTGGGGATAGGCTTGCGCAAATTTTTGTAACACTTCTTTTGCAATTCCATCAAACTTCAATCCCTGAAGTCGGGAAACCGTTCCCGTAAAACATTGATCTACCACATTCGAATGGATACCCAACGCTTCAAAAATTTGAGCCCCCTTGTAGGATTGTAAAGTAGAGATACCATTTTTGGACATGATTTTTAGTAAACCTTTCCCAATCGCCTTGATATATTTTTGGTGTAAAAATTCCTTTTGGTAACCTTCCGCAAAAAAGTTGCGATCCGCCAAATCATCCAATGTGTAAAAAGTCAGATAAGGAGAAATAGCATCCGCCCCGAAGCCAATCAACGTAGCAAAATGATGGGTCTCCCAAATGTCTCCTCCCTCCACGACGATGGAAGCATTGGTGCGTAGGCCTTCTCTGATCAGATGATGATGGATAGCCCCCGTAGCCAAAAGGGTGGGAATAGGTGCCAAGTGGTTGCTTGCCCCACAATCAGAAAGTATTAAAATATTGGCACCGTTGCGAATAAAATCCTCAGCAACTGCACAGATATGATCTATGGCAGCCTTCAATCTCCCCTTCTGACCATCGGGCTGAAAAACCAATTCAATGACACCAGTTTTATAATCATCGTGGCGAATGTGTTTGATTTTTAGCAACTCATCGTTGGTCAAAATCGGTTGTTCCATGTGAATAAATTTCGCATTGGTCGCATCGGGTTCTAGAATATTTTTTTGACTACCCAGCTTGGTGTGTAGCGACATCACACTACGTTCACGGATCGGGTCAATAGGAGGATTGGTTACTTGCGCAAAGAGTTGTTTGAAATAATTAGCCAGATGTTGGGGCTTGTTGGATAGGATCGCCAACGGCGTATCCGATCCCATCGAGCCTACGGGTTCTTTCCCGATCTTGACCATTGGGCCGAGGATAAATTTTAAATCTTCTTTGGTGTAGCCATATAATTTTTGCAATTGGCGCAGATTCCTTTTACTCAGATATTCGGAAGTTTGCTGAAAAGCGGGTATGTCTTTGAGGTCTAATTTATGTTCGTTAAGCCAATCTTGATAGGGCAATCTCTGGCAGATAACCGCCTTCAATTCTTCGTCGCCAATGATTCTATTTTCTTCCAAATCCGCAATGAGCATCTTACCCGGCTGCAATCGTCCTTTTGCAATTATCTTGTTAGGTTTGACGGGCAGCGCACCCGCCTCCGAAGCCACGATCAAGCGATCATCATTCGTCAGGCAATAGCGAGAAGGGCGTAGGCCATTTCGATCCAAGGTAGCTCCCACCAAAATTCCGTCGGTAAAACAAATAGAAGCTGGTCCGTCCCACGGTTCAATCAGCGTTTCGTGGTATTGATAAAATGCTTTTTTGTAGTCCGCCATCAGGTCGTCGTGTTGCCACGCTTCGGGAATCATCATCATCAAGGCGTATGGCAGGCTTTTCCCACTCAGTACCAAAAACTCTAGGACGTTATCAAAATTTCCGGAGTCCGAAAGTCCATCACCACAGATAGGTTGTAGTTTTTCTAATTCGTCCTCTGTAAAAATTTTTGAGGCGAGTTGGGCAGATCGTGATTTCCACCAGTTCAAGTTACCTTTGATGGTATTGATCTCTCCGTTGTGGGCAATGTAGCGGAAGGGTTGCGCCAGTTTCCACTTGGGTGTGGTGTTGGTGCTGAATCGAGAATGCACCAAGGCAATCGCAGAGGTGAACATTTCATCGTGTAAATCTGGAAAATAAGGCCGCAATTGGTAGGTAGTTAATTGACCTTTGTAAATAATGGTTTTGTAAGAAAGCGATGCGATGTAAAAATTATCAACAGACTGCGGGTAGGTATCGTGTACCTTGTGCGTAGCGTATTTTCTCAGTACGTAGAGCTTGCGTTCGAGATCATTCAAATCTAAATCTTCCAACGGTCTTAAAAAAACTTGCTCCATCCTAGGTTCGGATGCTACGGCGGATGCTCCAAGTTCTTCGTTATCCGTCGGCACTTTTCGGTAGCCAAGTACCTCGAATCCCATCTCGTCAATGTAGTCGTTAAAAATAACCCGACATTGACTTCTCAGACTTTTATCTTTTGGAAAAAAAACAACCCCCACTCCGTAATTTCCAAATGCTGGTAAATCGAATCCTAGCTCTCTACATTTCTTTTGAAAAAATTCGTGAGGGGTTTGTAACAATATACCTGCGCCGTCTCCTGTGTT
>JBCCJE010000041.1:0-13435 GCA_039027925.1 Bacteroidota bacterium | reverse complement strand
GTGTTTTATTACTGACTGACGTGGGGATACACTCCAACGTTGCTGAATCCTGGGACGACCCGTCACACGCTCCTGGGACACAACACAACACGTGCCGCGACTCTCACTTCAACAAGAATGAGGGTTTCGTGGAGAACGAATAGCTCACGACTTTACCCTTTTACCTTTTTTCACTTTTAAAATAAAAATCTAGCATGAAAAAATATTTGAATTCAGATCGAGAACATTTCATTGAGTTTTTGAAAATGCCGATTGATACTTCTTTACAAATGCTGAATTTGTTGAAGTTCAAAGATGAAGTGGAAGGTGAAGGCATATCCGGTCAAGCGCAATACAAAAAATACATGAAGGCAGCTCAGCCATTTTTCCAAAAATCCAACGCAAAAGTATTGTTTTACGGGGATGCTCAGTATGCCTTAATTGGTCCGAAAGATCTGGAATGGGATAAAGTGCTAATTGTAGAATATGCTACCAAAGACGATTTCGTAAACATGGTCACTCATCCAGATTATCCCTCCACGTTAAGGACGATGGCTCTGGAAGATTCAAGGTTGATTTTTTGTAGCTCAAAAACTAACGAATGAGTTATCTTTTACTCCTTTCTAAACACACCTCCCAACTCAAAGATTTTAAATTATTTTTTGATGACAAAAAAGAAAAACGAACCTCGCAAAGATTTACAAGACTTGCAGCACCGCAAGTCTTTTCTGTATGATGAAAATAGACCCCAAGCCGTAGCTAAAAGACACGCTAAAGGATTGCGTACTGCCCGTGAAAATATTGAAGACCTGTGCGATAAAAAAAGTTTTGTTGAGTTTGGTTCGTTGATCGTGGCTGGGCAAAGGAGGCGAAAGACATCCGAGGAGTTGATGCAGCAAACTCCCGCCGACGGATTGATAACGGGGATAGCTACGGTCAATGGAAATGAGTTTGACGAGGAGCGCAGTAAATGTATTGTTATGGCTTACGACTATACTGTCTTAGCAGGTACGCAAGGTGCGTTCAATCACAAGAAAACAGATCGGATGATGCAGCTAGCCCAGCAAGCTAAAATACCGATTATATTTTTTGTGGAAGGTGGGGGAGGTCGGCCGGGAGATGTGGATTTCCAATTGATTTCTAACGGAGGTTTGGACATCACGACTTTTGTGGAGTACGCTCGGTTAAGTGGTCAAGTTCCCCGAATTGCAATTGTGTCAGGCTATTGCTTTGCGGGCAATGCAGCTATTGCGGGTTGTTCCGATGTCATTATTGCAACCGAGCATACCTCGATTGGCATGGGCGGACCAGCCATGATTGAAGGCGGTGGCTTAGGGAAATTTCACCCCAAAGAAATTGGCCCCGCAAAAGATCAATCCAAAATTGGGGTAATTGACATTTTAGTTAAGGACGAAGCCGAGGCCGTTGCGGTAGCTAAAAAATACGTCTCTTACTTTCAGGGGGCTACCCAGAGTTGGAAGTGCAAAGACCAAACGGAGTTAAGAAATCTTGTTCCCGAAAATAGAAGATACGCTTACGATATTTTTAAAGTCATCAATCGGCTCGCCGATGAAGATTCTGTTCTGGAGTTGAGAAAAGACTTTGCGAGAAATATGGTGACTGCCTTTATCCGCATCGAAGGAGAACCAATGGGATTGATAGCCAATAGCACTCGACACCTCGGCGGAGCGATTGATAGCGATGCCGCCGACAAGGCAGCGAGATTTATGCAATTATGTGATGCGTTTGGTCTTCCGATTTTGTCGCTGTGCGATGCGCCCGGATTTATGGTGGGGCCTGACCACGAAGCGCAGGGAATGGTTAGGCATTCTTCCCGTATGTTTATTGTTGGCGCTTCGTTGCGTGTTCCCATTTTGACAATTATTTTGAGAAAAGCTTACGGACTAGGAGCGATGGCAATGGCGGGAGGAAGTTTACACGAATCATTTTTCACCGTTGCTTGGCCTACGGGAGAATTTGGAGCAATGGGTTTGGAGGGTGCGGTAAAACTCGGCTTTAGAAAAGAACTAGCAGCCGAAACTGATCCCGAAAAACAACGGGCACTCTACGACCAATTGGTCAAAACCGCCTACCAGCGAGGAAAGGCGATTAGTGCTGCCGCTTTCCTTGAATTTGACGAGGTGATTGATCCTAAGGATTCTCGTAAATGGATTGTTATGGCACTTCGCAGTTTTTCTCTAAAAAATGAAAATGGAGCAAAAAACCGTACAGTAGATAGCTGGTAAAATTCAGAAAAACTGCGAGGGGAATTTGAAATTACCCTCCCAGACTGCCACTAAATTGACGACATTCATCCAAACATTAACCCCCAACTCCAAGCAACGATTTGGTAAACTAGCCACAACATCAAGACAAAGACAATCGCTAGTGCTATCAAAACGGGAATGACCACCCGCCAAATACTCCCCGTATATTTTCCCTCTCCATAATGGTCTCGGAGCAAATGAAAATTTCTTCGATTGGCTTTGAAGTACAGATCAAAAATATCCCCCAGTATGGGAACGCTACCTACCACGGTATCCAATAGTACATTCCAAATCATCCTACCGATCACCTGCCCGCTGACTCCGTGCCTTGCCATTGTGATAATCAAACCTGCCGAAAATAAAAAACTCAAGACGTCCCCTGCGTAGGGAACTAATCCAATCAAAAAATCAATTCCGAACCTCGTTTTAGTGCCGGGGATTCGAAATGAGGTATCCAATAATCTGGTGAAATTATCTAAACCCTTCAACTGCTCGGGCAGGTTAGCGCTGTCTTTTTCGTCAATAAAATCCATGTGTATATTTTTTCTTGAAATCTCCTCACCATCCTTATTTTTTCTTCAAGACCAAATGGCTCGCTTGCAAGCCCATCATCTGATTGAATAGTTCTCTTAGGTTAAGGTACTCACTCGGTAGAATAATTGGGTTGTCAATTTTTAATTCACTCGACACTTGTATCTGATTTGGGGAGGGATTTTTATACAAATAAGTATAGGTCACTTTTTTACTTTCGGTAGAGAGTTGGATATTTTTGGGGAGTTCAGCCAGCTCGTATTCCTTCGGAATTTTTAAGTTAAGAATATACTTTTCGAGCACGGGAAGTATAAAATCTACGGGTAGATACCTTACGGGATTGATGAAGGGATTTTTTTCGTAGTGCTTTTTTAGCATGGGTTCTACGTATAAATATTTCGCATCCAAGCCCTCTTCCAGCGGTTGGCTCAGATAACAAATCACGGCGAAAGGCTGATGAATGGCTTCAGCATTTTTTACCGAAAAACTATCTAAAGTCATCTCGCCGTCGTCATCTGCGTTGAGGAGGTTTTCTTTGATAAAACTATCCGCACCTCCCACTTGGTAGTAAGCACTTCGATATTTGACGGCCTCGTGTTGAAAAAAAGAATACGAGATTTTGTACTTCACAGTGTCTTCGGTGAAGGATACCTCATTCACAATGATTGCCCTATTTTTTTTAGGGGCATCCAGTTTGATCCATCTCGGATTTTTTTTATCCAACAAATAACCTTCGGAATTATAGTCATAGCTCGCCAGTAAATTGTAAGGACGAAAGTCGTTCGTAGCGTCCATCAATATATCTTTTCCATTGATGCTGACTTGCGCTACCACGTGATTGAATTGCGTGTAGAGTGGATATACTTTAGTCACTAAACCGTGCCGCTTGGTACTAATGATAACGGGGTTGGCATCCAGATCAGCCACTTGTAAAAGTCTCACTAGCACCAGATTGATTTCTGCGCTAGAGCCTATTTTTTCTGCAAAAATCTCGGTTATCTTTCTGTCCGCAAATAGCCTAAGCTCACCGTCCCAATTGGTTTCTCGCTGCACGTAGCGGTATATTTTTTTTACTTTTTCGAGCTCCGTATCCTGATCGTTGACGATTTCTTGAATGATGGTTTTGGCGGATTTTTGGGCTTGTAGGATACCTCGGTAGCTTGCTGTTTGGAGCATGTCCACGGCGAGTTTTTCCCAGGAAGACATCAACTCCACGTACTGAGGATCACCGACCGACGTAGAGGAATATTTGGTGTAGCCAGCTAGTTGGAATCGAATTGACTCCACGTAGTTCATCGGATTAGGACAAAAATCTTCGTCTTTGAGAGGAGGTAGATTTTCCAGTAGCCAAACGTTGCGGCTCTCATTGCCGAATTGGGTACTCGTTCTTCTGCCGTTATAAACGATTTTGTAATCTAGCCCCGAACCGATCACGACTTCCAAGTGGCTCTTGAGGGTAGGTAGCTCATTTTGAAATTGCCATTCTTCTAGCGACACAGCATTTTCGGAAGTTTTTTGATACTGATATTCAATGATCGAACCCACCTTTACATTCGGAAAAGCGAACCTTTTTTCCGTCCACTCTTCGTTTATGTTTACCGTAAAAATATCGCTCTTGTTCACCTTGACTTTTTCAGCTTTTCCTTTGTCATCGTAGTTGATTGTTTGTGCCTTTATTTTTGATATTTTCTCAGTCTTATCTTTTGCATAAAATGGAAGTGCAATGTTAGCCTCGTCCATTCCATTTTGATCTAAAATTTTAATACGGATGTGTCGGTACAGATGCACGTTGCCCCCCTGAAATTCTATTTTCCCATAGTCCCACAAGATGATGGCGGCAGCGTTGGGATCGAGTAGGGTACTCGTGATAGCTTTTTCTTTGGAGGTAGGTTTTCCAAATTTTGGCGGTTTCTGTGCGCAAAGAAAGATGGGAAGTAATAGAAAAAATAGCTTTAAAATAATCGAACGAATCTTCATGAAATTTAGAATTGGATAAAACTATTTACTAGGAAAAATGTAATCAGAAAAATCCACAACGCATCGAGATAGTGCCAGTACTTGGTCAGCAGTTTGAGTTTGAGTTGTTTTTCGGGATCCGAAAAATAAACTAAAACACTTACGGGTTCTTTCATTCTTTTTTTAGCGGTATAATAAAAAAGTAACAAGAAAGGGAGTCCCGCCACCAAGTGCGCAAAGTGCAATCCCGAAATCAAGTACAGATAAGAGGAAAGATTAGAAGCCAAAAATTGGGTATTCAACTGACTGCTCAGATCATTCCAACCGATGAACTGCCCCACCATAAACATCACGGTCAGTACCGCTGTCAGTTTGAGTGCCCTTTGGTAATCCTCGGTACTGTCTTCCAGATAAGATCTGTTGGCCCAGTTGATTGCCCAACTACTTGCCAACAAGATGATGGTGTTGAGAAAAAAAATAGGGGACAAACTGATCGGTTTTATGTCGGGAAATTGAACTCGCGTGTAAACAAACGCAGTAGAAAAGGCTAAAAATAATGCAGTTATACTGACCAGCGTCAGCGTCAACGCAATATTATACGGATGAAAACGAAGGGAATGGTATTCGTTCGGGTCATGTGTTTTTTTTGTGAAATTAGACATCGTCAATTCTTAGTAATTTGCTTAAAAATCTATCCTATGCAAGATAACAACTATATCTGTTTTGTCCATTAGTTTTTTAATTTTGCGGCAACCATTACTTCTAAAAATGACAACAAAATGAACATAGAAGAATTTCGGGAATACTGTCTAACCAAAAAAGGCGTTTACGAAGATTTTCCCTTCGGAGAGGATACCCTGACCTTTAAGGTGATGGAAAAACTTTTTGCGCTGACGGGACTCCACGAAGCGGACTTCAGAGTGAATCTCAAATGTGATCCCGGATACGCCATCGAACTGCGAGAAAAGTATCCCGACGTCATTCCCGGTTGGCACATGAACAAAAAACATTGGAACACGGTCTATTTTGAACGCGGTTTACCCAGTTCTTTTTTGTGTGGTTTGATAGATCATTCTTACGATTTGATTGTTAAAAAACTACGAAAAAAAGATCGTGACATTTTGGAAAATCTTTAAAAATATTTCAACTATCCATACGCATACCCAAATTGACTATATCATCGTCGGGCAAGGTCTGACGGGGACTTTACTAGCGCACTCGCTGCTGGAAAAAGGTAAAACCATCAACCTCGTTGACAACCACCACGTGGGGGCTGCTTCCAAGGTAGCGGCGGGGGTGATTAACCCCGTGACGGGTAGGCGGTTTGTCAAAAGTTGGTTGGTGGACGAACTTATCCCCTTCGCCAAAACTACCTACCAAAAATTGGAGCAACAACTCGGCGTAAAGTTTTTTCACCAAAAAAATATCCTGCGGGTGCTTTTTTCCATTAAAGACGAAAATAAGTGGCTGGAGAAAACCGCAGACCCAACGGTGTCCAAATATCTTTTGGATACGGCCAGCATTGGAAATTATTTGGGAAAAATTGATACGCACGCAGGGATAGGAGAAACTCAACACACGGCGCAGGTCAATATGAAATTATTATTGGAGGCGTCCCGAATTTATTTTGAGCAGCGAGGATTGTTGACTACCGAAAAGTTGGACTACGACGAGTTGAAAGAGAAAGAGGGGCAAGTAAGTTACAAGGGGATCAATGCAAAAAAAGTGATTTTTTGCGAAGGGCAGCAGGGGCGTCAAAATCCTTGGTTCGGAAACTTACCCTTCGAAGTGGCTAAGGGGGAAGTACTGCTCGTGAAGATTCCAACAGCTCATTTTGAAAAAATGCTTAAACATAGTCTTTTTATCATTCCACTTCAGAATGATTTGTACTGGGTAGGTTCTACTTACGATTGGGATTGTCCCGACGACTTACCCACCGAGGAGGCTAAGCAATTATTGATTCACAAACTTAAAAAAGTCCTGAAAGTACCATTCGAAGTAGTAGATCATCTAGCGGCGATTAGACCCGCTACTTTCGACCGACGCCCCTTCGTTGGATTTCATCCCGAAAAAAAATACTTGGGGATCATCAATGGTATGGGTACGAAGGGGGCTTCGCTCGCGCCCTATTTTGTTAACCAGTTTGTAGCCTTACTATTGGACAACCAACCCGTAAATCCGCAAGCTAGCGTGGACAGATTTTTGGAGAAAAGCTAAATTTTCCGAATGATCCTATCCAGATAATCAATTCTGTTTTGGAGCTCTACTTGGTTATCTTCTACGAAGAGTTGTTCGAAGGTTGGGTAGCCTTTCCGTTGGGAGGGATTGAATTCAAAAATCCGATACAACTTCGAAATTTCCTGAATGGCATTGAGCGTACTTCGGTGGTAATCGCCCAAAAAATCCTCCTTCAATGCAGTTAGGTAAAAACGCAAAGCCTGCAACTGCATCCGCTTTCTTTCCCGCAGGTCAATTTTTTCTGTCAAAAAGTTAGGCGCATTCAAAAAAGCCTTTCCTAACAAAATGTTACGATAATCCCCTTGGGTATCGAAGGTGGAAATGAAGTCAGTCAATAGCTCAAAATCCGTTTGGGTTTTCAAAAGATAGTACGAAAACTGCGGGCTATATTTTTGGTAGGAGTCGCCGATCAATAAAATGAATTTTTGTCTAATGGCTTTGTTGCCATCTTCCAACAATACATTTGCAAAGTACTCGTCTTCGAGAAATTTTTCAAAATATTTTTTTCCTTCCACAAAATTACCAGCCAAAATAAATAATTCCGCTTTGGTATAAAGATTTGATAAATCAATAGCTGGCAACGCCTTTTCGGATTTCAGCGCAATGTTTTGGGAAGGATACGCAGTTTTGGTATTGACCTTTTCTTTATCACCAAAAGTCTTTTGTTCGATTTCCTGCGCAAAGGTTTCGATATTTTCTAGTTCGCCTTCGATGTACCGATTCAGAGAATATAAATGGTAACTGACGTAAGATAAAATGGTTAACATGATCACCACCGTGATCCCCATGATATTGAGGCTAGTATTTTTTTTGACCTTTACTTCTTCAACATCATGGAGAAAAATCTGTCGCTTAACGTGGTAATGACAACTTGGGTTTCTGCATCCGTATTCGATGGTTTTACCTAAGTTAGCGTTCCATTTCTTTTTAGAAACCAACTTGTCGAAGCACCTTGGGTTAGGGCACGCAATGGTACCGTGTTCTTGAATTGCTTCTTCAATATTTTGAATAAATTCGTCAGATGGTACGGGTGGAAAAGAATTATTGGTCATTATTGTTGCCTTTCGGTAGGTTCTCAAATATGACGAAAATTTAATATATTTTTTTCACATGACTAAATTTTAGTGTAGAAAAAATTTGAAATCCCTCACGGGGTAACTTCCAGTTTACCCCGTGAATTAATTATTACAAAAAAACTGCGAGGGATTTTTGAAATTACCCTCCCAGACTATCACTAAGCTAACGACATTCCATCTTTGGGAGGGAGAGGCGTCCTACAAATTCGCAAATTGGCTGTAAAAATTTAACAGTAGAATCCCCGTGCAATTAGAACCAATCATCCCTTGCCACGTGGGGCTGCTTATCAACTAATTGAACCCGTCACCGCCTATTTTTTGGAAGAAAGCCTTTTTTAAAGAAAAGTCATACTACATTTCAGGTTGGACAATTAAACTCATTTACCTATTTAGCGTTTGTATTTTTGTGTTTGTTTTCGTATCATCGGGCAAACTTCCTTGAGCTTTCACGTCGGTTGTTCACCGCAAAAAACCTAATTATCATAATTACAAAATATTGATTAGTGGAAAATTTAAAGAGAAAATTATCGGGATACATCAGATTGCCAGAAGAAGAAATTGAGAAAATGGCGGCAAATTATAAGCAAAGAGACTTGGAGAAAAATGAAATATTGATTCAGCCAGGCAACTTTGTGAAAAACTGGTATTTCGTGGACAAGGGCTGTTTAGTTTTTTACACGATCAAAGATGGCAACGAGAAGATACTTGAGTTTTTTACGGAAGATGATTTTTTCACCGATCTCTATTCTTACCTCCGAGAAAAACCCAGCAACGTTTACTTCCGAGCTACCGAACCCACTCGCATCTACTACATCAACAAAGAAGAGGTCTCCAAGGCCTACGAGCGATCCCACGAGTTAGAGCGATTTGGGCGACTATCCATGCAAGAGGTCGTAATCCGCACTTACCAAAGAGTTGCACACTTAAATTACCTTTCCAACGAAGAACGCTATCTCCGATTGATCGAAAAAAGATCAGGATTGCTACAAAGGGTTCCGCAGTACATGATCGCTTCTTACCTAGGACTCACTCCCGTGGGACTTTCTAAGATTCGGAAGCGATTGAGTCTTTCTTCTTAGACGGTTCTAGCAGAGCATGTTCCGTAGTTATTTGCCATTCGAATATTCCATCTACGGGGGCAAAAGTAAAATCATCTGGTGCGAAAAATGTAGCAGGATCATTTGTGAGCAAGGGCCATCCAAAACTTTTGATTTTTACTGTTCCGTTATTTGGATGAAGCCCTTGGATATCAAATGTAAAACTGTCTCCAACATCCAATGTGACCTCCGAGTCAACGGTATCAAAACTGGGAGCTACGTCTGTTGTATCAATGATTTCAAAATTGAAATCCCGAGTTACAACACTTAGAATATCAGTACCACGGTGTTCTCTTACTAGGCAACTTGTGATTCATTTTTTATGGCTCTCGTCATTTCCCTTTTGCCAGGAGGGCCAGGAATCGCCTCAACGGTAAATCCTATTTTTTTTAGAGTTCTTTTGACCACTCCCTTAGCACAGTAGGTGGTAAGCACGCCTTCGGGGCGCAGTGCGTCGTACATACTTTGTAGGATATTTTCTTCCCAAAGTTCAGGTTGGGCATTCGGTGCAAACGCATCGAAGTAAATGACGTCAAACTGATTTTTGAAATCTAAATCTTCAAACCTTTTTAGTTGTTTTTGAAAAATAAAATAGTCCGATAAAGGTTGCGCTTGATCCCAAGGTAATTCGTGGAGCTTTTGAAAAGTGGAAGAGGAATCCTCTAACAAGGTTGGATAGTTGAGTTGGAGTACTGCTTCCTTGGTGATCGGATAGGCTTCGACGGCACAGTAATTTACCTTGACTTTTTCTTTTTCGCATGCCAAAAAAGTCATATAGGCGTTCAAGCCCGTACCAAAACCAATTTCGAGAATAGCAAGTGAAGTAGTGGGAAATTTATAGCGAAAAGCGGCATTGATAAAAACGTGTTCTGTTTCTTGGATGGCTCCGTATTTGGAGTGATAACTCACTCCGTGTTTTTCGGAAAACAGGGAGTGAGAACCATCCTCGGTTGTAAAAATTTTATTGCCTACCATTTTGCGGTCAAACCTTCTTTGAGTTCTTCTACGGTAATGTCGAGGTGAGACGATTCGTAGGTACATTCTCCGTCCTTAATGAGTAAAATTTGAGGGGATTCGTGATAAACTGAAAACGCTTCAGCTACTTCGTCGGACACCGCTCGGTGAGCAATCAAATCCAAGAAGTAGGGTTCTACCTCGTTAGTGGCTATGTCCCAGTCTTCTTCTAATCGGAACTTTGCCATCGAACTGATAGAACATCTAGTGCTATGCTTAAAAATCACGCAGGGAACTTGGTTGGAGCGGGCTACAATTTTATCAATTTGCTCAATAGACTCTAAGGGAATCCAATTCATTTTTACTTCAATATTTCTTTCGCAATAGTTGGTGCTTTTTTGACCACCTCTACAACGGTTTTAGTTACAGCTTTGTTCACAGAAAAATCACTAGGACATCCTACACCTCTATTGCACGAAGTCATGGAAATTAAGGCCATTAGACAAACTGCTACGGGAAGGATTTTTTTGAGTTTTACCGATTTCATTTTTGATGATTTTAGATATGTTAACAAGGAACACAAAGTTAAAAAATATATAAGATTCAATTAATGTTATTGTTCATTAACGATATAATATTTTGGGATATTATGCGATATTTGTCTCCTTTGTTTCCAAATCCACTTAATATCAAAAATATGCGAATACACCTAATTGCCATAGGTGGTGCTGCTATGCACAACCTCGCTATAGCACTACATAACAATCATCATACCGTTACCGGGTCAGATGATGAAATCTACAACCCCTCCAAAAATAGGCTTGCTCGCTTCGGACTTTTGCCCGAAAAGTACGGCTGGTTTCCAGAAAAAATTACTAGCGATTTGGATATTGTCATCCTAGGTATGCACGCCAGAAAAGATAATCCCGAACTAAAAAAAGCCAGGCAATTAGGATTAAAAATTTATTCTTATCCAGAATTTTTGTACGAACACAGTAAAAACAAACAACGGGTAGTCATCGCTGGTAGTCACGGAAAAACGACGACCACATCTATAATCCTTCATATTTTAAAAAGTAACAATATTGACTTTGATTATTTGGTGGGTGCCCAAATCGAAGGATTCGATTCCATGGTTCGATTGTCGGATGCTCCGTTGATGGTGGTGGAAGGTGATGAGTATTTGTCTTCCCCGATAGATCGCAGACCAAAGATTTTGCATTACCGACCTCACGTTACCGTCTTGACGGGGATTGCGTGGGATCACATTAACGTTTTTCCCACCTTCGAAAATTACAAAAAGCAGTTTTTAACATATATCAAAACGATTGAGAGGAGCGGAATAATTTACTTTTATCAACACGATACCCACGTCCTTGATATTTTGGAAAAAATTAAAAACAAACATTTTGCAGCGGTAGGTTACGAAGCATTTCCAGCAGAAGTCAAAAATGGGAGTACCTATATTTTCAATGAAAAAAATCAAAAGATCAAAATTGGTTTGTTGGGAAAACACAATTTAGAAAACCTAAATGCGGCTTATTTAGTTTGTGAAAAAATTGGCATCACGGATCAACAATTTTTTGATGCGATCCAATCATTTACGGGGGCTGCCAAACGATTACAGCTTTTGAAGAAAACTAAAACCTGCCACGCTTTCCTCGATTTCGCACACGCCCCTTCCAAGGTGGAAGCGACGATCAAGGCACTTAAAAAACAATATCCCACTAGGCAGTTAATTGCTTGCTTGGAATTACATACTTTTTCTAGCCTTAACAAAAATTTTATAACACAGTATTCACAAACGATGAAAGCTGCCGATAAAGCCATCGTTTACTACAGCGAGCACACTCTCAAAATGAAAAAACTTCCGCCGATTGCTCCCGAAGAAATTAAGCGAGCATTTGGTCATAAAAACATTGCGGTAGTAACCGAGCCAACCCGAATGCTATCCATTCTAAAAAGATTTAAATGGGAAAATAAAAATTTAGTATTGATGACTTCGGGTACTTTTAACGGAAGCATTGACCCGAGCGGAAAACAAAAATCAAGTGGGCAGCGCAAGGGATTTTTGGATTCCATTTTTGTTATTTGACAGCGATGCTTGATTTTGAAATGCGTCGTCTCTCTGGGACTTACCCACCTGCCAGCCGACATTTACAACAATTAATTTACGTAGGCGAAATTCTACATTTTTTTCATGCCTCCTCCTAGGTCTGCACAAGTGATTCAACTAGAATAAATATTGCCCACTTAACCCCACCGCAAAATGAGAAAACTGCAATCCGTAGTGATTGGTGATGTTCAGTCTTGAATTGAGGTCGGTACCAAATTCAAGATGAAATCCGCTCATCCATCTATCAGTCAGTTTCCAATTCAATTTTAACTGATTATTTACGCTCGCAAATACATTAGTTTCAAATGAAGTATTATCAAAGACAAAATAATCGGAAGAAGTCCTAACTATTCTTTTTCCCCGAATAGATTGGAATGGATGAAATGCAATTGCTAGATCATTTTGAACACTAAATTTTTTATTCAAGTCGGAGTGAATGGATATACCAATGGGGATAGCAATACTTCGGTATCGTTGCCAGAGTCTTGAATCTACGGTGACATCGTATTCCTCGTGGCCATCACCGTAAATATTATCTACGAGTCCAGAGAGTAAATAATGTTGTTCTACCAATACTGATTCGACGGAACGTTTCACTTCAAATGATTCTCCTAATTCAAATAGGGTAGTATGCTGATTGACTTGAAGCCCCGAAAACAGCGAAATATTTTTTCGCCAGTTTTTATAATAACTAAAATTTAAACTCATATAATCTACTGAGGACTCATCGTTAGCTTGATAATTTATTTCGGGATTCATTGAGGACGTAGGGGCAGTTAAGTTGATGCGATTGAGTCCGTAGGAAAATCCAATTGCAAGTGCATTGTTATATTTTTTGGGTGGATCAATGTAATTTGGGGAGCTTGCTGATACTAGATTGAGGTTAACTTTTGTTTCGTCTAAACTTAGCTTTTGGGCTAGACTCGGTAGGAAAATAATTTCTTTTTTGACTCTGAGCAATTCAAGTTGGTAATCGGGTAGGGGAGTGGATTTTTTAAGTTCGTTATTTATTATACTTTCTTCGAAAGAAACAAAACTTTCTTGTGATACATTTTTTGTAAAAGTATTGTTTTTATTTATCGTTGATGCTTCAACAAACCAGATCAACATCTTGACAAAGCATCAACGATAAATAAAAACAATACTTTTACAAAAAATGTATCACAAGAAAGTTTTGTTTCTTTCGAAGAAAGTATAATAAATAACGAACTTAAAAAATCC
>JBCCJE010000040.1:0-13660 GCA_039027925.1 Bacteroidota bacterium | reverse complement strand
GGGGGAAAAGTTCCTGACTATATGCAAGGGAAAAGTTTCGCTACGGTGATGGAAGGGAAAAAACCCGAAAACTGGCGCGAAGAAACCTACTATCGGTATTGGATGCACTTGGTGCACCACGATGTTCCTGCCCACCTCGGTCAGCGTAGGCGCAAAATCAGTATTGTTGATGAGCAGATCAGAGGTTGTTCCTTGCGCCATTTTTTTGCCTTTGACGTTAGCGGGTAGGTGTACCAAAAATGGCATCCGCATAGATTCTTCGTACATCCATCGCTTATCCATATAATCGTGTTCGCCGAGCATCATCCCCTGATCGCTGGTGTAGATCACAATGGTATTTTCCCAAAGCCCTTCTTTTTTCAGATGATCAAATAGGCGACCTAAGTTATCATCTACGCCTTTTACGCAGCGCAGGTATCGCTTCAAATATTCTTGGTACGCTTTGGAAGTAGCTTCGTCTTTATCCTGCGATTCAAAACCATACTGAACGGTGTAACTTCGGTAAGGATGTCGGTCAGAGACGGAAGTACCGATTCTGTTGCGTAGCGATCCATTTTTTCCCAAAACTGCTTCCGAGCCAAACTTAGGCTGTTCGTATAAACTTTTGGGTTCTGGAATTTTCACCTCCGCTAAATAATCAGCGTACCGAGGTGCAAATTCAAAATCATCGTGTGGGGCTTTGAAATGGTGCATCAAGAAAAATGGCTTGTCGGGATCTCTTTGATTTTTTAACCAATCTAACGAAAAGTCGGTAACGACATCGGAGGAATGCCCTTTGGTTTCGGTGATGTTGACTTCCCTTTTGATTCCTCCGTGAAAATTAATTTCTTCTTTTCGATCTCCTGCTTCTCTGGTGATAAAAATCGGATCGAAGTATTTTCCTTGCACGGGCAATACCTTATAATAGTCAAAAGCATCGGGCGCATCTTTCAGGTGCCATTTTCCAATGACCGCAGTTTGGTAGCCTAGTTTTTTCATTTCCTTGGGTAAGTATTGTCGCTCTGCGGGTAGATGCCCGTCTAGGTCTAGCACCCCGTTGGTTTGAGAATACTGCCCCGTCATGATGCTTGCCCGACTGGGCGTACAGATGGAATTATTGCAAAACACATTGGTAAACAAAACCCCGTCGTTGGCTAACTTATCCAGATTGGGTGTAGGGTTCACCTTCGCTAGCCGACTTCCGTAAGCCCCGACGGCATTGTAAGCATGATCGTCGGACATGATGTAAATGATATTAGGAGGGGGAGTATCTTTTGTGATTTTCTCCGAATTTTCACTACATCCCGTAGCGAAAAGCAGCAGGATAAAAAGAATATAATTCTGGTGGGTTGTCTTTTTTCTCATTGACTGAAAGTTGATGTTTCTATTTTATTTCGTAACTGCTTAGTACCATGCTTTGAGCACTTCGTGGGATAGCAAATAAGTAAAGCAAAAGTTCTTAAAGCCAACAAACGCTCCATAATTTGGCTTTAAGAACACTTACATTCCCGCTTTCTCAGCCCACGAGGTTCTCAAAGTATGGTGCTAAGTAGTTAGCGATTTTTAATGATTGTTAGAAAAAGAACGAAGAAAGATTGAGGTAGAAGCTATGGCTGAGTCTAGCGAATTTGAAAAAGAAGTTAAAAATAGGATGCGAATGAATTTTGAAGAAAACTTCACGGAATATTTATCGAAGCTGAAAACGTTTTTTGCAACGGAGTAAATCTTTTTTGAATTGGGAGATATTCGGAGGGTCACTTTTGAGATTGTATCAGAAGTGACTTTTTTTTTTTGAAAAATCACCAGGTCTCAGAAAACGTAATGTCATCAACTCGGCGGCAGTCTGCGAGGGGAATTTCAAATTACCCTCGCAGTTTTTTTTGAATTTATTATGCCCACGCTGGAAATTTGAAATTACTGTATGAAAATCACGGGGTTACGGGAAGTGATCCCGTGATGGGTAATGGTTACTTTTATTTAATTTCGCAGAAAAAAATGCTGATAAAAAATATCAAAACGCTGGTGGGGGTAGATCAAAATTCTTGTAAGGTCAAAAAAGGAAAAGAGATGAAAAACCTACCTAGGCTAAACGATGCTTGGCTACTCCTCGAAGGTGAACGCATCAAAGATTTTGGGAAAATGGATAGCTGTCCCGATAGAGCGGATGAGGTCGTAGATGCTTCGGGAAAAATGGTTTTTCCTACGTGGTGCGATTCCCATACCCATTTAGTTTTTGCGGGTAGTCGGGAAGGAGAGTTTAGAGATCGGATCGAAGGTCTTTCCTACGAGGAAATCGCGCGCCGTGGTGGAGGGATTTTGAACTCAGCTATGCGATTAAGACAAACTGCGGAGGAAGATTTACTAGAACAAGCTTGGAATCGTTTGGAAGAGGTGAAAAGCTACGGAACGGGGGTGATAGAAATCAAAAGTGGTTACGGTCTTTCGGTAGCTAGTGAGTTAAAAATGCTACGAGTGATTCGAAAATTAAAGGCCATTTCTCCACTAAAAATTAAAGCTACTTTTTTGGGAGCGCATGCCTTGCCGCCCGAATACAAAAATGATAGAGCGGGTTATATCTCCTTGATTATCAATGAGATGCTTCCTCGGATAGCGGACGAAGGACTAGCAGAATACGTTGATGTCTTTTGTGAAAAAGTAGCCTTTTCTCCCTCTGAAACTGAGCAGATCGTAGCGGCAGGTTTGAAATACGATTTAAAACCAAAAATCCATACGAATCAGTTCAACTGCATGGGAGGGATAGCAGCAAGTGTAAAACATAACGCAGTATCCGTAGATCACTTGGAGGTCGTGAATGATGCCGAAATTGAGGTATTGAAAAATGCTAATACGATGGCTACGCTACTGCCCTCTGCACCATTTTTTATCAACGATCATTACCCCCCTGCGAGGAAATTGATTGATGCGGGGTTGCCAGTCGCCTTAGCTACGGATTACAATCCTGGTTCCACCCCTTCGGGCAGGATGTCATTTGTGATTTCGCTAGCCTGTATCAAGATGGGGATGCTACCCGAAGAAGCGATTAACGCAGCTACTATCAACGGCGCCAAAGCCTTGGAATTGGAGGCCGATTACGGAAGCATTGCGAAAGGAAAAATCGCTAATGTTTTTATTACGCAGCCGATGAGTTCTATCGCTTTTTTGCCCTATGCCTTTGGTAGTAATTTAGTCGAAACCGTTATTTTAAGGGGGAAAATCGCTTGAGATCAAAAGATTTTAAAATACTTTCTGAAATCGCATTTATTGGCAAAATAGTTGAAAAATAAATAATATTTCCCCCTTCCTTCGGGCATCGCCTATTGCTCGTAAAAATGAAGTTTTTGCCTAATCTTTGGCACTTATGATAAGCAATATTTAGCCATCAAAATCGTTAGAAACACGACTTTGTCCACTCGGTTTTTGAATTGATTTTTTTCGAAAAAAATTATTTGCAAAATATCCGTCAAAAAGCATTTATCCATAACCTTTAAGAGCAGCCAATTTTTCTTCATCCGACTCATATTAACGCACAATAGTCATAACGGAGAAAACCCCCATTCCTTTGATCTAATAAATTAGAATTGTTCATTACCTATTCCTATTTTTGCGCCTTAATAGATAGCGCAGGTAAGGTATGTTGGTTAAAAATATAATTTACAGAACCTAATCAAACTCCATGGTTTCAAAAATCAATATTTCAGAAATGTTAAAACGTCTATTCCCGATTACCCTTTTGAGTTTATTTGCAATTACTGCTTTGGCTCAAACTCCAAGACCGGTAAATTCTAAACCCGTAGATCCTGATAACCAACCTGAAAATGCACTTGCCTGCTTGCCAGGCTTTGGAAACGAAGCAGGGACTGTTTCTCTGGGGCCATTTACAGGATCAAGCAACGACGTGGATTTTGATACCATGTACCTATGTTTAGGCGATCAAGTTTTGATTGATCACGATGCAGGTTCAGAAAGTTTTGCGGGTGATCCAGTACCTACTACCGATGCAGGAATTGGGTATGCTATTTACGATTGTGCTCCCGATGGCTCATTCAATGGAGATTTGCAGACCATACAAAATGATCCTTGCCTAACTACTTTTCCACCCCCGCCGATGCCGGCTACACTTCCTTGGATTGCTACCCCTCCCAATACAACGGGGGATTTGCTATTTATTAATACTGGAGATTTGCAAACATTTTTTGCGGGGGGAGCACCATTTTTAAAGTTCTTTGTTCCGATTACTTACGATAATTTAATTATTGATCCTAATGGAATTGGAGTTGCGGATTATGAGGGAATTCCTACTGGTCCTTGCGTTGATATTAATGAGCAGGAAGCATTTGCGGTAGTTTATTTGAATGAAATTGAAATATCCGATATACAAAGTACGCTGAACAACGGAGGTAACACAAGCAACTGCGAAGGTTCATTCCGATTAGATGGAGGTCTCCCCGAATTTGACGGGACGGAGGCTTATAACATTTCAATTACATTGGATGGAAACCCATCGGAAACAGCTACAATAACCAACGGAAGTGCCTCGCACGGAGAGACCGTAGAATTTAAAATAAATGTGCCAGGAGTTTACAACATCGTGGTTAGCGATGGAAAAGGCTGCCCCGCTACGGCAACAGTTGACATGACGGGATGTACTGCTTTACAAATGACCGTGGATGATGTCACGGGTACACCGGGCACTACGGTTTGTGTTCCCGTTACGGTGCAAAATTTTAATAATATATTTTCCTTCCAGTACTCTATGAGTTGGGATCCGGCGGTAGTTACATTTTCCAGCATTAACTTTCAGGCTCTCCAACTTCCTGATCTTTCCATCGTGGACATCGGGGATACCCTGACAGTTTCATTTTTTGATTTTTCTGGATCAGCCAATGCCATCACTCTGGCTGATGGTACAGCTATTTTTGAAGTCTGTTTTAATATTGTGGGACCCATTGGATCTTCCACTCCCGTAGTCATTGATGGAAATCCAACCATCATTGATGTCTTTGATGTCAATAATACGCCGCTCGGATTAGTGGTCAACAATGGTTCGGTTACTGTAGTCAACCAAGGAGCTTTTGACATAGCAGTCACGGGGCAAGATGCAAGTTGTAACGGAGATATGGATGGTTCATTTACGCTGACTGTAAATGGCACGGGAGGTGGAACACCTCCTTATTCAGTAAATTGGTCAGAAGTAGGAAACCCTACTAACAATGGATCTATTACCAGCATTCCTGCCAACGGCACGGTGAGCCAGCCGGGACTCGGTGCGGGTACTTACGCCTTGGTCATCACGGATTCCAATAATCCAGCCGAGACAGAATTGGATACTATCGTCATAGAGGAACCCCTAATTTTAGGAACTAATATTTCGGTCACGCAACCCATTCTTTGCTTTGGGAATACCAACGGTTCGTTTACGGCAGATGTGATTGTTGGAGGTATCCTCATCTCTAATCCAGGGCCAGATTATACCTACCAATGGACACCGGGAAATGTTACGACCCAAACTATTTCTAATGTTATTCCGGGAAATACTTACTGTGTGACGGTTACCGATGGTAACAATTGTACTGCCGTGGCTTGTACTACGCCATCCCAACCACAGGAACTTACCATTGATTTGGATGTAGTGGACGCTTCCTGCTCGGGTATTGATAATGGTGAGATCACCGCCACTCCAGCAGGTGGTGTCGTCAACATGGGATACGCTTACGAGTGGAGTACTGATCCTGTACAAACCACACAGACTGCTACGGGACTGGCTATCGGAACTTATACTGTCACCGTGACGGATGACAACGGATGTACTGCTTCCGCCGTCACCAATGTTCTCGGAGCAACCATTATTTTTGCTAATTCGACGGTTCAAAATGTTACTTGTAACGGAGCTGACGATGGTGCCATTTTTCATAATCCTACCGTTATCGGAGTGGATAACGGAGGTTACACCTATCAATGGGCCAATGGAGTCTCTACTACCAATAGTGCCTCGCCCGTTGCGCCTGGCACTTACACTACTACCATTACCGATGCTGTAGGGTGTAACATAGATACTACAATTGTGATAACAGAACCCGATGTTTTGGAAATTGTCGGAGGTATAGTTGCTACTACCGATGAGGCCTGTAATGGCACTCTGGGAACGGCAATGGTCACGGTTCAGGGCGGCACACCCGCTGCTAGTGGATATATCTACAATTGGAGCAATGACCCCACGGAGACTACTAACATGTCTGCCAATATTCCTACGGGAAGTTATACGATTACCGTTCTGGATAGCTTAAACTGTAGTGCTACTTTACCTTTTACGATCAATCCACCTACCCCTCCTACGATTACGGGATTCGACTCGGTAAGTGTACTTTGCCCTACTGATATGAATGGGGAATTGACTGTTTTTGCTACGGAAGGAAACGCTCCAATTACCGAATACTTTTGGGGGTTACCCAATGGATCTATCAGTGCGGGACAAACTATTACTGGGTTGGGCGCAGGTCTTTACTTCGTAACTGTGACCGCCGCAGATGGATGTCAAACGGTTGATTCTACATCGTTATTTGCTCCCGAGCAGTTGATGTTGGTGCAGCCATTACCTTCAAATCCCAATTGTTTTGGACAAGATGACGGTACGGTTGCGGTAGAAATGTCAGGAGGAACTACTCCCTACCAATACCAATGGTCAGCTAATGCTAATAATTCAACGAATGCGGTTGTTCCTGGTCTAGTAGCTGGCACTTACACCGTAACGGTAACGGATGCCAACAATTGCGATCAAGTAGTAGCGGAAGTCACGCTACAAGATCCAGATAGTATCACTATCGTATTTGACAACATCAATCCAGTAAGTTGTTTTGGAGACAACACCAACTGTGATGGTCAAGCAACTGCGCTCGCATCGGGAGGGAACGCCCCTTCTGCTATCTATACTTTTAATTGGTCATCAGGTGAGTCGACGATAGGAATGAGTGGAATGGCTGTAGAGCTTTGCCAAGGCGATCAAACGGTTACAGTCATTGATGAAAACGGCTGTGATAATACCGCCACCGTAAATATTCCCTCCCCTCCCGAATTGGGAATTAATTCCGTAGAGACGCCACCTACCTGTAATGGAGATGCGGATGGATCTATTGAAGGCATTGGTACGGGAGGAACTCCTGGGTATAGTTTTGATTGGGGAAATGGAAATACCGACCCCATCCTGCCAAACCTAACTGCGGGTATCTATCCAGTTACGATCACGGACTTTAACGGCTGTGAATTTGAAACAGAAATAGAGTTAACGGAACCTCCTCTATTGATGGCCAGTTTGGATATTGCAAATACCAATAATATTACTTGTGCTGGAGATGCAGATGGTCAAATAGCCGTTTCGTTTACGGGAGGTAATGGTGACCCGACGACCTACGCATGGTCGGGCGGAGTAGCCCCTTCCAATTCGAATATTGCTACCAACTTATCCGCAGGAACTTACTTTGTTACCGTCTCGGATGTTAATGGTTGCTCGGATGTTGTTCAGTATACGGTCACAGAACCAATTCCAGTTTTTGCCATCATTCCACAGCCCGAAGAGCCAATATGTAATGGCGACCAAACGATTATGACCGTTGATACTGCTTTCGGTGGAGTCGGTGGGCCTTACACTTTTAGCATCGAGGGGGGGCCAGCTCAGGATATCGGAACGCCGATTAGTGTATTTGCGGGAGAACAAGAGGTAATCGTCACCGACTCTGCGGGATGTACCTTCGAAGAAATTATTTTTATCAACGAACCACTACCAGTCGAGGTCAACTTGGGAGATGATATAGAAGTTCAGTTAGGTGAAATGGTACAGTTAAATGCAGTTCTTTCGGGCAGTAATGTACCGTTGGATTCCATCATCTGGACACCTAATATGTTTGATTCTATTTCTTGTGTGGGTTGTTTATCCCCGATTGTTTCGCCACTTGATGACATTACGTACACCGTAGAGGTTTTCAATATAAATGGCTGTAACGGAAGTGACGATATATTTATAGAGGTAGATAAAAATAGAAATGTATTTATTCCAAATGTATTCACACCCAATGGAGATGGCTTCAATGATATCTTCCAAGTGTTCTCTGGCCCCGGCGTAGCGAATATTGACCAAGTCACTATTTTTGATCGTTGGGGAGAAGTAGTTTACAATGTGCAAAATATAGCTCCCACACCTTTTGAAGATTTCGATAATGGATGGGACGGAAGGCTGAATGGAAAAATTATGAATCCAGGCGTTTTCGTTTACTTAATTGAAGTAACTTTCGACGATGGGATTACTTTGTTATACCGAGGGGATGTTACCTTATTGGATTAGCTTCAGAGGATGGAGATGAATTTTGAATGATTGAATCGTACTTCGTAATCTTGGAGATTGAACTTTCACTTAAATGAGCTATCCTTTGGGAAAATTAAAATAAAAGGTAGCACCTGCGCCTAGCTCGGATGCTACCCAAATTTTTCCTCCCATCCGCTGCATAATTTTATAACAAATGGCTAGCCCGATGCCCGTGCCTTCGTATTCCGTTCGAGCGTGTAGCCGCTGGAATATCACAAAGATTTGATCTTTGTATTCGGGCTTGATGCCGATGCCGTTATCTTGGATACTAATCAAATGATCGTGCTCTCTTTCTTCGTAGGCGATTTTTATTTTTGGAGTCTTCTCTTTTTTTCTAAACTTAATGGCATTAGAAATTAAATTTTGAAAGAGCTGCGATACCAGCGAGGCAATGCCCCGAATCGTCGGTAAATTGTCCGCAATAATTTGGGTCTGCGTCTCTTCAATCAATAGCCTTAAATTGGATTGACAAATCAAAAGAATGTCATTCAAGTTGACAGGCTGTAAATCTTGCCCCCCTCTTCCTACCGTAGAATATTTTAAAAGACCATCCAATAGTCCATTCATTCGTTCCACGCCGTCGGTCACGTAATGAAAAAAGATAGTCGTGCTTTCATCTGTCTGGTCAGCATATTTTTTTTGAATCAATTTGGTGTAGCTGCCGATCATACGGAGTGGCTCTTTCAAGTCGTGAGAGGCTACGTAGGCAAATTGTTTCAACTCCTCGTTGGCTTGGGTCAACTGCTCATTGGCCTGTTCCACTTCCGTTTGTTTTTCGAGAAGCATTGCCTGAAATTGATTTTCTTTTTTGAGTCGATCTATTTGTTGCTTTTGTTCCCTTGTGGCAAATTTAATCTCCTGATCGAGAATTTGCCGATCCCTTTGTTTTTTCAAATAGGCTTCCTGTTTTTCGGCAAATAATCGTTGGTAGTGAAAAGCATTTTCAAAGTCTCTCTTACTTTGATAATATTTAGCTAGTAAGTTGTAGCACGCAATTTCGTTTTCTTCGTTGTTTACTTTTTTTGAAATTTCTACTCCTGCCAGTAAATGCTTGGTAGCCGTCTCAAAGTCTCCTGATCGGTAGGCGAGTTTTGCGAAGTTTAGCAAGTTGATAGATTTGGCATTGACGTCTCCTAAGTCTTCCAACAACTCATTGGAACGATCAGCGTATCCTAGTGCTTTTTCGAACTCTTGTTCCTCGCATCCGATTTGCCCCAAGTGAGCCAAAGCCAAGGCAATCATTTCTTGATACTGAATATCTATGGCCAACGAAAGCGATTGCTCGAAGTAGCGCTTGCTATTTTTAAAATCTCGTTGGTGATAATATATTTTACCGATGTTATTATAAAGAATAGTCTTGACGGTATCCACGAGTACGGGGGTGTAATTTTCTAAAACAGACAGGTACTTGCCGAGTGCTTCTTTCGAATTGTAGAGGTGGGCATAAATGGTAGCGATATTGATATTATTTTGAGCAGTTTTGAGATCGAAGCGAATCTTTTCTGATTTGTCCACACTCAAAAAAAGATACTGAATGGAGGTTTTGTAATCTAACTGCGCACCGTAGTAAACCGCCAAGTTACTTTCGGCTATGATTTCTTTTTCGACATCTCCCTCAGCTTTACTGATCTTTAGTGCTTCTTCACCGTACTTTAAAATTTGTTTGTAATCTTGTTGTTGGATAAAAATCTTGCACAGCAAATTATACACTTCGGCTTTGATGAGTGGTTCTTCAATGTCGTTTAACTTTTTCAGACAAAGATGGGCTTTGGCGAGTGCTTCCGAAAACTGATTCCTAAAAATTAGAATTTCCGTTTGTGTTATCTGAGATAGAATAACCCCAACGTCGTAGTTTTCTTTTTGGCTATGACTCAATGCTTGGTCGGCAAATGCGCTCGCCAAGTTAAGTTCTTCCTGCAATAGATGAATCTCACTCCGTAGTAAAAGCAACTCCAGTACACCCTTCCTATCCATCTGCTGATCTTGAATATCTTCTAGTACGTCGTGGGCTTTGGAGAAATATGCATCACCACCGATATACCTGCCTTTAGTTGTAAGTGTTTTACCAATAAAAATTTTAATGTTGATTATCTCTGTGGGGAGGTGGTGCTTTTGGGCGAATTGTAGTAGGTCGTCAGCCTTTGCTAATGCTTGCTCTAGGTCTTTTTTTAAGAAAGCATTTTTAGCACGCTTCCATAAATCATTTGTTTTTGTGGTTATGTTCATATTATTACTAAAGTGTATGTTTTCTGTTTTACGGCTGACGGTTGCCTATCGTTTTTTCAGTCATTTAATGCTCACCTACTGCGTAGTATCTACTTTGACTTTCTCTTTGGGCACGTTGGGTTTTGCACGTTCTGTATCAACTACACCCTTTAGCTCCAACTTTATTTTTCTCCTATAGTTGGTGAAGACGCTGATGGTCGGATTTTGACGGCCTAATTTTCCAGCACTCCTAAATAATACCGAGATTTTTCCACCCTCTCCCGGCGCAATGGGTGTTCTCGGATACACCGGAACTGTACATCCACAGGAGGGTTCTACTTTTGTAATCAATAAGTCGTCGGTACCTACGTTTTTAAAATAAAAATTATGCATGACAGTATCGCCTTCCATGATGAATCCAAAATCAAAGACTTTACTTGAGAAGTGTATTTTTGCTCTCTTTTTGGATTTTTCCTTCTCCGTTGAATTTTCCTTTTTTTCCTTTTCTACCACTACCTTTTCTTTTATCTCTTCTTCAATCACTTCGGATTCGGGCATTTCCTTTTTTTTATCCACCGTGGCTTCGTCCGCTGGGGTAGTAGTCGAGGTACTCCTTGCCTGTGGCGTATTGTTTGATTCTACGGTAGAGGTATCCTGAATATTTGTCTTTGGTGCAGAGGAATTTTCATCACATGAACTCAAAAGGAAAATCAATACCAACAAAAAGCCCAAACTGTAAGCAATTTTTCTTAATGACATCATCAAATAATTAAAATGTTTGATTTTGGTCAAGGGGATATATCTCGATCAAAGTTAGTGATTCTTAAATGATATTTTGAAATAAAAAGATTTTTGCGAAAGCCGTTACTGTTCTGGTGAATTTAAAAGCTACGTCCGCAACTTGGGTCAAAGCATGATTGCTACGCAAAAAAATATCCCGAATTTTTCAGGACAAAAATTCGGGATACTCATATTTTTAAAATAAGATTAACCTCCGTCACCTCAGCACAGTCAGACTTCCAATCAATATTTTTTCCTCGCCTTGACAATTGTAAACAACCCTGTACATGCACACCCCGGGATTGACTGCTCTTCCGTTAAAGTCTCCATCCCAAGTAGCATAAGCATCCGTAGAGTAGAAAACCCTTCCCCCCCAACGATCAAAAATCTCAAAAGAAGTAAAGTCAATGATGGCGTAGGGATTGCTGATCCCGTAGGAATCATTCAAGCCATCATCGTTGGGCGTGAAGGCTTTGGGTAAAAATATCTCCGAGCAATCCAGGCTGTCGGGACTTACCACCGTGATATTGATCGTATCCGACGCGAAACAACCCTCCCCCTCGGTGTGCTCAAAGGTCAAAACGTACTGTCCACTTTCGGGTGGGGTGATAGTCGTCTCTGGTTCTAGGGGATCGAGCACTCCAAAATCTGGATCAGATGGCGTCCAAGCAAAATCGTCCACGCAGGTAGGCCCAATAGAAATATCTACCGAAGTACCCTCTACGATCAGGGTATCCCTTCGATTGCCGATGATATCAGTAGGCAAATTAAGATCACGTACTTCCACATCCGTCAATGCCCTGTTATAAACTCTCAATTCATCAATGAATCCTTCGAATGGAAAATCGGTAAGCCCCACACAGGGACCAGATCCCAAAATAAACTCCGCCTCATTTCTAATATCCATAGCTGACACGGTAGGTTTGTCATCCAGGATTTCGCCGTCGGCAAATAGCTTCACTCGATTTCCTCTCCTCACTAGCGCAATGTGGTGCCAGCAACGATCAGGATTTAACCTACCAAATAATTCTACTTTTTTACTGGCACTTTCTCCGACGTAGGCTGTAATAAAACTGGTAGCTGCCGTGTACCTTAATTGCAAACCTCTCTCTGCGGAACAAGAATCTAGCTTGGAGTAGATAGTTCGATTACCGTTGGATTCCGTTGCTTTGAAAAAAATACTGATAGAGAAATCATCATCATCAAAATAATTATCATAGTTACCGATCAGAAAAACTTGATCCTGAAAAAGGGCACCGTTCGCACCTTGGTATTCTCCTCTCATAATCAAAGCAGAATCTCTGACCCCGCAGGCGCAGGTAAGCCCACCGTCAAAACCTTGCGGAAAGGCAGTATCGTTGACACCCGTGACTTCTTCAATTTCTTCGCAATCTTCCATCGGAAAATACGCTACGAGACCGCCCTGGGCAAAACCACTACTAGCAAAGAAGAGCAGCAAAAGCATGGAAAAATATTTCATTGATATTTGGTATTAATATTTGTCTAAATATTCGTTTCTAAAAATCTCAATAAAAACGGCTTGAAAACTAAAATATTGAGTTGAAAAACGGGTTTTGAAAAAGATCGGACAACTAAATTTTCCACTTAAAATGTGACTTAAAAAATAGTCATATTCCTAAGTTCTGTAATCCAATACTGTTCCAAGTGCTATTTGCAGCGTTGCGTTTTTCAAAAAGACAGAAAGTCAAAATACGACTAAAACCTAGCTTATTGACCAAACAGTCCTCCTAGCCCGCCTAGCCCTGGAGGCATCATATCATTAATCATTTTTTGGCTTTCAATGCCCGCTTTTTCGGCGGCTTGTTCGAGTGCTCGGTTGACTGCCACCATCAAAAGATCCTCTAGTTGCTCCGGATCGTCGGGATCAATAATTTCTTTACTTACTGAAATATTGATGATTTGTTGATTGGCGTTGGCTACTACTTTGACTGCTCCGTTTCCTGATTCGCCGGATACGTGAATGTCTTTTAATTTTTCCTGCATCTGCTTTTGCTTCTCTTCCATATTTCCCAAAAGATCTCCAAACATATTTCTAATTTTTTTTATGAAAAAATAATGCGCAAAGGTACTTGCTTTGGTTGGAATTGCAATGACAATAATCAATAACAATGGCAATATTCAATGACAATTTCAATATCAATCTCAATGACCAATCTCAATGACCAATCTCAATGACCAATCTCAATAACCAATATCAATCTCAATGACAATCTCAATGACAATCTCAATGACAATCTCAATGACAATCTCAATGACAATCTCAATGACAATCTCAATGACAATCTCAATGACAATCTCAATGACAATCTCAATGACAATCTC
>JBCCJE010000039.1:0-13787 GCA_039027925.1 Bacteroidota bacterium | reverse complement strand
TCTACTTGTTCTTTTTCCTTTCTGCTGCGTTGATCCCGAGTACTCGGGACGCCGATGCCCCGCATCGCCTACGTTTTTCGCCTTGCATAAAGAAAAAATAACTACGCATAAAATGTAAATTTATTAATGCACCATTCCTAATCGAATAAGTTTTTTCCACCAATGTACGGTATTAAATTGTACACAAGTAAGGGCATTGGAACTGTTGCATGAGCATTTTGGTAAAATGTACATTTGTACAAATTTACAAAAGTATCTATCTTTACAATATGAGTAGATTAAGCATCGAAGTATCACCAGAACAGCACCAACAAATAAAAGCGTTGGCAGCATTACAAGGAAAATCTATAAAAGATTATATCCTCGATAAACTCTTCCCTACTGAAAAAGAGGAAGAACAAGCGGCAATGAAAGAGCTTCAAGCTCTATTAAAAAAACGGATTGCCGAAGCTGAAAACAGCGAACCCGTTAACATTTCTCTCACTCAGATTGCCGAAGATATACTTCGGCGAAATAATGAACTCTAATGCCCCCTTACCAACTTTCAAAACAAGCACAACGAGATTTCGAACTTATCTTGGAATATACTTATCATTGCATTATTTTTACAATATTGACAACCATTCTATTTAGTTGCCAATCCACCCCAACTCCATCTCAACAGTCCCCGAATGTCATTATCATTTTTACTGATGATCAAGGCTATCAGGATGTAGGATGCTTCGGTGCTCCAGATATCAAAACGCCGCACTTGGATAAAATGGCGAAGCAAGGAATACGTCTGACAAATTTCTACGCTGCCCAAGCCGTTTGTTCTGCCTCTCGGGCTGCACTCCTGACGGGGTGCTATCCTAATCGTCTTGGTGTCCACGGTGCTTATATGCCAAATAGTAAAAAAGGACTGAACCTGGAAGAAACGACCATTGCCGAAATGCTCAAGGAACAAGGCTACCAAACCGCAATTTTTGGGAAATGGCACTTGGGCGATCATCCCGATTTTATGCCCAACCGGCAAGGCTTTGATGAATATTTTGGGATACCTTATTCGAATGATATGTGGCCGATGCACCCTCAGCAAGGGCCCATTTTTGATTTTGATCCTTTGCCACTTTACGAAAACGAAACGATCATTGATACCCTCACCGACCAATCTTTACTCACCGTACAGATCACCGAAAGGAGCATTGATTTTATTGCTAAACACAAAGATCAACCCTTCTTTTTGTACATGGCGCATCCACAGCCCCACGTCCCGTTGTTTGTTTCCAAAAAATTTAGAGGAAAATCTGATCGGGGATTGTACGGAGACGTCATCATGGAAATTGACTGGTCAGTCGGGCAAATTATAGCGACTTTGGAGCAATATGATATTCACCAAAATACGCTCCTTATTTTTACTTCGGATAATGGACCTTGGTTAAGTTATGGTCATCACGCTGGAAGTGCTCATCCTCTGCGAGAGGGAAAAGGTACGGCGTGGGAAGGTGGGCAGCGAGAACCGTGTATCATTTACTATCCCAATAAATTAGAGCCCAACCGAACGATTACTACTCCGATGATGAACATTGATATCCTACCGACTATCGCATCTCTCACTAATGCGCAATTACCCAAACATCCGATTGACGGAAAAAATGTATGGGACATTTGGACAGGTGCATCCAACAAAAGTCCACATGAGGCTTATTTTTTTTACTATCACGTCAACGAACTCCACGGCGTCAGATACAAAAATTGGAAATTATATTTTCCCCATACCTACCGAACCCTAAATGGGCGAGTGGGGAGAAAAGATGGAATACCCATAGATTACGAGTATCACTCGGTTGAACAAATTGAACTTTACAATCTTGATGAGGACGTTGGCGAAACCCAAAATGTGGCTGCCAAATATCCAGAGGTCGTCACCAAAATTAAAGGGCTGGCCGATGAAATGAGGGGACAGTTGGGCGATGCGTTGACGAAGGTAGAGGGGAGGGGGAATAGGTCTGCTGGGGTTGTTAGTGAGTAGGGATGGTGGGAATAATGATTTTATTACCTACCTATTTATCAAATAAAACTCCATAGAATGATCACTAGTTGATTGTAAAAAATTAGCTTTAAATTCAATGAATCTAAAGAATAAATTAAATATAGAACGTGGGTTGATTGTCTAGTTAGATACTAACAAACGCCTTAAACCCCTCCAAATCCCTAGCGTTCAAACACATCTCTTTAGTCAACCTTCCCTTGCGAGCCGCTAGTGTCCCGAAGTGAATATCGTGAATCCCCTGAGTACTGTGCGCATCGGGATTCACGGAAATCAAAACACCTTTTTCCAACGCATAGGGAATCCAAGTCCAATCCAAATCTAGTCGGTAAGGATTGGCATTGAGTTCTATAGCTACCTGATTGGCGGCGCAAGCATCTATGATTTTTTTGTGGTCGATGGGATAGCCTTTTCGGGAAAGTAATAGTCTGCCCGTGGGATGACCGAGAATGGTCGTGTATCTATTTTCGATAGCTTTGAGTAAGCGAGTCGTTGCTTTGTCCTTGTCCATTTTGAGATTGGAGTGGACAGAAGCAATGATAAAATCAAACTGCCTTAAAATGTCCGTCGGATAATCCAAAGCACCATCATTTAAAATATCAGACTCTATACCTTTAAAAATTTTAAAAGGGGCAAGGGCTTTATTCAGTTCATCAATCTCGGCAAATTGTTGCAACAGGCGATCTTCCTTTAAGCCATTGGCATAAAAAGCAGACTTGGAGTGGTCGGTAATTCCCAAATATTGATAGCCTAAGGCCTTCGAATATTCCGCCATTTCCTTCAAGGAATTGATCCCATCCGAATAAGTGCTATGGGAATGAATGACCCCTTTGATGTCTTTTTCTTCTACCAATTCTGGTAGTTGATCTTTTTTTGCTAATTCTAAAATATCGGCACTTTCTCTCAACTCGGGAACGACAAAAGGGAGATTGGCTTTTTCAAAAATATCATTTTCAAAAGCTAATCCTTTAAAATCAACACCTTCGTTTTGCTGAATAAATGCTTTTAAAAACTCATCACTCGAAGAGTAGCGAAATAATTTAGAACCAAAGGCTGCGGGTGGGCAAGTGTAAATGATTACGGGTTTTTCGTTGGCTGTTCTAGCCGTGTATTGATTGTTATGTTGCTCTTCGAGTTGGAGGGATTCGTCTGCAAAAATAGCATCAATCGGTTGATCCGTTCCAATCAAAATTTCGATGACATTCACGATGGGACAACGCCTTCTCATTTCCCCTACTAGACTTACTTCTACGTCTCCTAACTGCGTTTGAATTTTTTCTAACAAAACATTTGCATCTTGTTCCAAACGGGCGTAGTGAAATTTATTTCTGGAGGTCAAAAAATACTCAATCTTTTGAATGAGGTCTTCCTGCGTTTTTAATCCAAAGCCTTTTAGCTCAATTAAGCGATTCTCATTGCAGGCGTATAACAATTCTCCTACACTTTCTGCGCCCAACTCTTTCCAGATAACTCTAATTTTTTTTGGCCCAAATCCTTTGATCTTTAGCATCTCCACTACTCCGGGTGGCGTTTGGGAGGTATATTTTTTCGTAGCTGCCATTTCACCGTGATTGAGTAGTTCTCTGATTTTGGCGGCAACTGATTTTCCTACCCCCTTGATCCCTATCATTTCTTCGTCGGACATTTCCACTAGGGGATCGCCCAATTTTCGTAAAGTGATGTAGGCGTTGGCATACGAACGAATCTTAAATTTATTTTCTTCGTGGAGTTCCATCAAGTTGGCTAACTCTTGGAATTTATTGGCTATTTCTTTGTTGGTCACGCTAGTTGATTATGGATTATAGATTAATGATTATGGATGATATTGTGGCTTGTTACAAAAAGCTACTTTCCCTGACGATCATTCCGGCGATGGCTGCGGTGATGAAGCAAGCGACCGTTCCTCCGATTAAGGCTTTGATCCCAAATTCGGCTACCGTCGTTTTTTGCCCGGGGGCGATGGCACCGATACCGCCGATCTGAATACCGATGGATGCAAAGTTGGCAAAACCACAGAGAGCATAAGTCGCTATGATTAAAGATTTGATATCTAGTACTTTCGTAAATTTCCCTAACTCGGCGTAGGCAAAAAATTCGTTGATGGCTGTTTTTTGTCCCAATAATTGACCTACCAGAAAAATATCTTTAGTGGGGACACCGAGTAGCCAAGAGATGGGTGCAAACAAGCAACCCAAAAGAAACTCAAGATTCAACCCTTCCATGGCGGACGGTTGTATTTCAAAACCATTATCCTCCAAGTAGGTAGCAAAATTGATGACCCAATCGTTCAGGGGGGTGTAGTATCCGATGATGTCTGCTAGAAAATAATTGACCAAGGCAATCATGGCAGTAAAAACTAAGAGCATAGCACCTACGTTGATCGCCAATTTTAGACCATCGGTAGTTCCGATGGCGATGGCTTCTAACAAGTTACTTCCAACTTTGTCTTCCGGGATTTTAAATTCTTTGATGACTCCCGCTTCGTTGTCTTGGGGATAGAGAATCTTGGAAGCAACGATGGCGGCAGGGGCGGAAATGATGGAAGCCATGAGTAAGTGTTGCGCAAAAAGATTTCGGGACGCTTCGATGGCAGCCTCCGTTTCATCTACCGCAAATGAATCTCCCAAAAAGCCGACGTACGCCGCAAAGACACCTCCCGCAATGGTTGCCATCCCTCCCGTCATTAGGCAAAGCAATTCGGAGCGCGTCATTTTTTCTAAGTAAGGTTTCACCACTAGGGGTGCTTCCGTTTGGCCAATAAAAACATTGGCAGCAGCAGCAAGACTTTCAGAACCCGAAAGGTTCATCACCTTTTTCATCAGCCAAGCAAATCCGAAAATGACTCTTTGTAAAATACCTAGATAGTAAAGTACCGCCGTAAAAGCGGCAAAGAAAACAATGGTGGGCAAAACTTGGAAAGCGAAAATATATCCGAACGATTGAGAAGGATCCATCAATCCTCCGAAGAGGAAGTTGGCACCTGCTTCCGAAAACTTTAAGATTTGAACAAAGAATCCTGCGATGGCATCGAATACTTTTCGCAGGAGAGGAATTTGTAACAATGCTACTGCTAGCACAAATTGAATCAATAAGCCCCTCACTACCAGCCCCCAATCAATGGCTTTTCGATCATTACTGAACCAATAACAAATTCCAATCAAGACCGCTATCCCCAAAAAGCCACGAATAAAATCTATCGCTAAATCCATAGTTTTCGTATCTGTTTTGTAAGAAGTAAAAGTATCATTTTTCCCGTAAAAAACAATAGTAAATGGTTCATCTATGAATCGTGTAGTTTAAGCGAATTGAAATACCTTCTTTCAAAAAGAAATCTGTAAATTCGGAATCAAAAAAAATTGATGAAGAAAAAAAGCACAACGGCAGTCTTAGCATTACTCTTTGGTATTTTTGGATTGCATCGTTTTTATCTAGGAGAACGGTGGAAAGGATTTTTGCATCTAGGTCTTTTTTTTATGACTTTTATTGCTTCCATCGAGGAAAATGTACCCATCTTTTTTATCCCCGCAATTTTAGGATTCGTTGATGCGATTTTATTTTTTGTAAAACCCAAAGAAGAGTTTGACGAGAAGTACAATCAAAAATATTTGGACTACGAGCCAGCACCACGAGTCAGAAGGCGCAGAAGAAATTTTGCTACCAACACATCTCGCCCTTCATCGAGAGAACAGAGAGTGGAAGTAGCCCCCATCAATACGTTCAAGGAATCCGGGATGCGCAAGTACGATGATTTTGACATCCGTGGTGCTATCACCGATTTTAGAAAAGCATTGAATGCCAACTTCAAAGATGCGCAAGTACATTACTTGATGGCTTGCTGCTACTCCATCAACGAAGAACCCGAAAAGTCTTTATTTCACCTAGACAAAGCGGTTGACTTTGGGTTTATAGATTTTGATACCATTCACAATGTGGATGCCCTTGCTTATCTGCGAACCCACCAACGTTTTGAAGAATTTGTGAAAAATAGCTATCAAATCCCTCGCTACCTTCCCGAAGCGCAGGACGAAAAGTTGGATCAAATGAGTGATGAAAAAGCGGCAGATTTGTTAGATCAAATTGCGGAGCTAGGGAAGCTGTACGAGAAGGGCGTACTCACGCCAGAAGAATTTCAAAAACAAAAAGAGCGGTTGATTAATGGTTGACGAGGAATGACCTGATCCCCAAGATCTGAACGTAGTCAGCTAAGGAATTTTTTCGCATGGGATAATTTTTAAATATCCGCTATGGACTAATGAGTTCAAAAAAAAACTGCGAGGGGAATTTTGAAATTACCCTCCCAGACTGCCGCTAAGTTGACGACCTTCAAAAGAAATTTACCCGCCGAGGAGAATCCTCAAATCTCTGGAATAATGGATAAAGGAATCTCTAATTTTTTATCATCAGCCCCCTTAGCAAAATTACTGATGGCAAAAACATCCTTTTGTTTCCAGTCCACCTCTACCCTACCGTCACCCAAAACGATATTGCCCAATTTTTTTCTAAACCATTCTGTAAGTTCTAGGTAAGACTTATCTAATGCTACGTTGCGAGTTTCGTGAGGGTCGTTTCTTAAATCGTACAACGCTACTTCGACTGCTTCGAGCGGAGCAGTAACTGCCCACTTAACGTCAACGTTGGGCGGAAACTTTTTACCTGGCCGCTGATTGTGCTTTCGAACACGCATGGAAAACGCAAAGTCTTTTCCCCGTAAGTACGCTCTTGGTCCAAACACCTGATTCATCTCACCCAAAACGTAGGCCCTCGAAATGGTATCTTCGTTGACTATATCTTGTAAATTCATTCCATCCAAGTATTCATATTTTTTAGCGGAAATGTCCACTTGCGCAGCCGATAAAATGGTAGGCGAAAAATCTACGTACTCCGTAAAATCTTTTACGACTTTTCCTTTGGGAAATCTGTCGTCTGAGGAGACCACAATGACTGCTCCCTGATTCGAAGTGTTGTAGGGAACAAATTTGGCTTCCATGCCCTGCTCTCCCAAATGCCAACCGTGATCTCCGACGGTAAAAATAATTAGATAGGGTTGATCGTTTTTCGCGCAGTAAGTTTTAAATCGTTGTACCGCCTTGCCGATCAGGTAATCACCGTAGGCGCAAAAAGCGTAGTAATCCTGAATGGCTTGTTGTTTTTCTTCGGGAGTAAGTCCATCTATTTTAAAACTCTGGTAGGCTTTTTTCAATTGCGGCGGTAGATTTTGGTGTTCCTTAGTTTTATCAAATTCGGGAACGGCATAGACCTTATTTTTAAATTGATCTCTAAACTTTTGTGGTGGTAGAACGGGCGTATGAGGTAGGTGAAAATTTAACTGGACAAATTGCGGTTGATTCCCCTTAGCACCATTTACCGTTCTTCCCGAAAAGGTTTGATAAGGCTGATTTTCGTGATCGAAGTATTTCGTAAATTCTTGAACTAAGTAACCATCTACCGTTTTATCCACGGGCCTCGAACTTACCCCTCCAATAATCAACTGATCTTGTGACCTCGTGTAGGCTCTTAGGATGTCGTATTTCTTTTCCATTTTTTGCTGCAGCTTTCTGTTTGCTTCGTCCATGTCCGTCGTCAGAATTTTGGCGACTAAGCCTTCCTCATCGTAAAACTCTTCGTATATTTTTTTCTCCCGCCAGTTATTCCTCTTAACGTAATCGGTAAATCCTGTCAATTGTAAATCATCTTTGTTGCGCACGTAGAGGTCTTCAAAATCGGGTCGGTCCCAAGTAGGGCGTTGTCCATTCCAAGTCAATTTTCTAAAGCCTGCTTTTCCAAATAACGAAGTTTGATACCCCTGTTCCCGAAGAATTTCTGAAACGATGGGCTTGCAGGTAGAGGACTGATTGTGTGCCATTTCAAAACCATACACCCCGTGGCGATGTGGATACTGCCCCGTCAACATGGATGCTCTCGAAGGGGCACAAGCCGGCGAATTGCAGTAGGCATTGACAAACAATGTTCCTTCCGAGGCAAGTTGATTGGCGTTGGGAGATTGGACATATCCCAACTTACTATTCGATTGATTGATGGTAGCCCGATTAAAGCACTCCAAAGCATCGGCCCGATGATCGTCGGTAATGATCCAAAGGATATTGGGAAGTTGCTGAGTAGGTGCTTTTCTTACCGACAAAGTGGAAGCAATCAAATAACTGAGGAAGGCGAGTAGCAATAAATTTTTCAGTTTCATATTTGAGTTTGTTAAAAATTAAATGGGGTAGGTTAAACCAGTCTCTTTTCCCTCTTCCCTCTTCTATTCTAAATCACAATCCCACTTGCTCTTTTAGCTCCACGGGAAAGGCCTCCAACGCTCTGATTTTTACATCTTTGTAAAAAATCTCCGCTGCTTCGGATTGTAATTGTAGTTTTCCTCTGACTAATGGAATCTTTTTATCATCTTGAAAAGTATGGGCATCTTTGACCACATTCACTACGTGACCATTGATGACGTGAATGGCTTGATCTTCGATTACGTATAATTCGACGGTATTCCACTCGCCGTGAGGGTTTTCGTGGGTACTTTTTTTTGTACAAGCCCAATTACCGTGTTCTGAACCTACTGCCAACCATTTTCCATCCCTGTCAAATTGATAGTTTTTACCATCATCGGTGGGCTGACTCCTTGCCATGACATTTGTCCCTGCGAGGGCGATAAAGTCTCCCGTATCTCCTTCTTGAATTTGATATTCCAAACACCGCATCCAAACATTCCAAAACGCGCCGTGCCTCCCCGTACAATGGTACAACAATCCTGAATCCTTTTTTTGCTGAAGGCGAGGTGCCCATTTTTTGTCGCCCCATCGGTATTCCAATTTCAAATGATAGTTTTGGTATTCCTGCTTGGAAGTCAGTCCTCCGTATATCTCTCCGCTTACGTGCAGCACATCTTCCCCATTTTCTTTTATCATTTTAAAAACATTCTTAGGATCATTATTGACTCCCATAGGCGTTCCGACGTGGACGTTTTCACTTGTGGGATGATCTCCGATACCATCAACCGATACGTGGGGAACGCCCATAAATTTGTCCCAATGGGTAAATTTCTCGTCCAACAAATTTGTCCAATCCTGCGGGGTAGCTACGTGTATTTTTCCAGCCGTCCAGAGGATACCATTTTTCAAGTGCTCTAAAAAAGTTTCGTTACTAAACGTTTTCGGGGTGTGCCCAAGTCCTGTGTAAAAAACCCGTCCACCTTCAAAAGAATGGTACCATGCGATGGGATGATACATGTCCATTCTCTTACCTTCGTAGCTAGACTCGTCCATATCTAGTAATACATTTACGTAGGAAGGTACAGGTTTTTTGAAGTTGTACCATTCGTCGGTTTTGATCCATGTTTCTTCCAAATGAGCGATAGAGGGATGGTTACAATTTTTGTGAACATTCATTTTCGCTTCCTGTGTTTTGGGATGACTAGCGAACTGTGCACCGAGCATGGTAGCGTAGAAATCCCAACTGTACTCGGTATCGGCCGCTGCGTGAATCCCCACAAAACCCCCACCTTGATTCATGTATTTTTCGAATGCTTGTTCCTCGTTTTTTCCTAATACATTTTGTGTAGTATTAAGAAAAATGACGGAATTGTATTGTTTTAAATTACCTTCGGAAAAGTGGGTAGAATCCTCCGTAAAGGTAATCGTCCAGTTATTTTCGTTGGACATTTTAGCGAGTGCGGCAATTCCTGCCGTAATCGAATGGTGCCTGAATCCATTGGTTTTGGAAAAAACTAAAAGGTGTGTTCCGCTACTCTGAGCGAGAAAAGAAAAGGAGCAACTCAAAAAGAGCAGCGACAGTAAGTTGGATTTTCGAAACATAGAAGTTTTGTTGAATGGATAGATAAAAAAAGAGAAACTCAAAAACTGAATCTCCCTTTCAATATAAAAACTAATTATTACAATAAATTACTAGAAATGATAACTGAACTAAAAGTACTTCTCCCCGCAGGCATCTCCTGAAATGATTGGTTATAATCATATCACAAATGATTTTAACCAATTTTAATATTTGTAATGATTTATCACTCCCTGTGATCTTGTTTACTTTTAAGTATTCTTTTTTATCAGTTCAGCAGAGCAATCCAACATATCGGCTACCTCAGAGCAAAGATATTCGATAAGGTAAATTGCTTTTGGCCTTTTGCTCTGCTCTCGTATCTCTAGTCAAAACTTAATATTCAACATCATCTATAAAATAACCAATCCAATGTGTATGAAAATCAACTCCTCCATTCTCCTATCGTGGGCTTTCGTCTTTTTACCAATGTTTGCCTTTGCACAAACGGCCATTGATGTTAATTTTAATATGAAACATTCGATTGGCGATTTTTCGGAATTTGATAGAAATAAGTATATCATCCTCCATGCCTCTTTGCGAGAAAACGAATGGGATAGCCCTACGCAGCAAGATACGTTTCTTAATAATTATGATGTGTACTTGGGGCGAACCAACGGTACTTATCCGTGGGAGTTCAATCAGACCGAACCAGATCCTAATCAACCCGGATTTCCAGATATAAATGCCTTAACCCAAAGAGGACAAGGCGTTAAAAATAATTACGCCAATGCAACCCACGTTCACGCGCTGGAAGATCGGAACGACATGATGATCGGGGGACAGATGGTGATGTATCCGAATGGTCAATTGACTAACCCGAATCCATGTTGTAGTAACGCTTCTCCGTGGGCTTACGCTAACTACCAAGCCTTGGGGAAATTTATGGCCAACATGCTGACGACCCACTTTGGCGAAGGAGGCAGTACGGGAGAACCTCGTCCTAATTACATTGAAGTAATGAACGAGCCACCACTTTGGAATCTCACACCTTATAATACTACCAATGAGAATATTTTTACCATGCACAGAGTGGTAGCGGATTCAATTCACGCACACCATCCTGATATTTTGGTGGGAGGATTTACGGCTGCGGCTCCAAACTTCGAAGCGGATAATTTTGACAACTGGAACGAGGAGTGGAAATCATTTATTGACATTACCGAAGAGACGATGGACTTTTATTCAGTACACATTTACGACCGACATCCTTCGGGCAATACGATGAATGATCTCAATCGAAGATCAGGCAGTAACACCGAGGCGGTACTCGATATCATGGAACATTACGGATATTTGAAGTTGGGTGCACCTAAGCCTTTTATCATTTCTGAATATGGATATTGGTCGCCGGGACTCGACGGAACACCTTATACCAAAGAGCGAGACTGGGGAAATATTCGTTCGTTTTCTGCCCAAATGATGCAGTTCATGGAGCGACCCGATAAGATGTTGAAGTGTGTGCCATTTATGATTTTAAAAGCTAACTGGTGGAGTCATCCCTCTGGTAACAAATACCCTTATCGCCTGCTGAGACAAAATAACGAATTACCGGGTTCTACAGGTTCGCAATGGGTTTACACCGAATTATTGAAATTTTTTGAATTGTGGAAAGAGGTCAGAGGTACTCGGATTGAGACTTTCCCATCGGACATAGATATTCAAACGGATGCTTACGTAGATGGTAATGTGGCTTACCTGATTATCAATAATCTGAATCTATCTTCAGAAATGATTCAACTGCATCATCACGAAAGTACGGGGAATACTTTGGAAAATATCGAAGTCAAACACCTCTACGAGGTAAATGGATTACCAACGATGGAGGTCACCCAGCATAATGATTTTATCTCCGAGATCACCATCGGTAGAGAGGCTACTATGATTATAAAATATACTTTTACTGACGATGTGGTGATTGACGAAACTTACGAGGAAGAAAAAATATACGCCAACAAATACCTGCAAAATATCCAAGCTAACCAAGCAATGACTTTTGAATTAAATGGCGCAACTCCCGGCAACCAAGGAGAAGCTGTCCTCCGTTTGGGTCTTGGTAGAGATCACGGCAGATCACTCCATCCCACTATTCAGTTCAACGGTACGACCATCGAAGTACCAACGGATTGGAGAGGCTACAACCAACTGAATCGAGATCGTTTTTTTGGGATGATTGAGATTCCTATTTCCTACGATCTGTTGCAAGCTAACAATACGGTGTCTATTACTTTCGGAGATTCGGGTGGTCACGTAAGTAGTTTGAGTCTGCAAAATTTTGTAGCGAGTCAGCCGCTCATTAGATCAGAGGTGATTACGAGTTTAGAAAATTTACCAAAGGAAACGGCTCTTACGTTTACTATCATGCCTAATCCTTCCGATGGTAATTTTAAGATTTCAACGCCGCAAGCCATGAAAAACGCAGCAGTACAAATCAAAACATTGGATGGAAAAACGCTACAACGATTCCAAATGAACGGCACGGAATCCTCCTTTGAATTGGGTAAAATCCAATCAGGTATTTATCTAGTGACGATTCAGGAAAATGGGAAAATATATACGCAGAAGCTGGTGATTGATTAGGTAGTCTAGCATAAGTTTACTAAATCTTCGTTTAGTAAACTTATGCTTATTGTATTTTTATCTAGCTAAAGAAACAACACGATGTGGGTAGTCATACCAGAAGGAAATATGACAACGGTAGGGCATAAGCAATATGTAAAATAGTAATTTTATTAAAAACAATCTTGCCATTGATTACCATCCCAAACTCGGAGTTTTGACGATGTATTATCAAAGTACATCGTTCCTCTCTTGGGATTACTAGGAGGAGATTGAAGGGGTTTAAGTTCGATTACCTCTCCAATACTTATGGCTCCTTTCACACAGGCATTACCGTCTATTATAGCTCTATTAACTAGGTTATTATCAAACTCACAAAGTTCGCAGTCCTCATCTATAGAGCCATCTCCATCATCATCTAACCCGTTAAAGCAAATTTCTGTAGCAATGTTAGATAGTGCACAAACTGCATCAATATCAGCACCAGGTGTTCCACCACTACAGCTTCCATCATCTACATCCGTTATCTCAATAGCGTCAAATTGTAAATCACCTGGAACACAACCAGTAATTAGACCATCTATATCTAAACTCGTAGTAGAACCAGAAATAATTCCAAAGTCATAAAATCCATCCGAGTCAGAGTCAGTAATTCCATTATTTTGTAATTTAATCTCTGTATCCGAGTTCAGAGGTCTCAATTCAATTTCACTAGCTTCGACAACTGTTCCAATCTCAAAGACCCAAAGATCAGGATCAGAATCACCTGAATTTGTTAATAAATTATTTGTAAATCCTAGCTTAATAGAACCACCTTGTCCTAAAAATACAAAAGAAGGGTCATCACCATTTGTTCCAGGCCAATCACTTACACCGATAGCTCCACTAGGGTCTGGGTCAGCTAATGGACATCCGGGAATATATTCAATCAACACATCCGCAAATGTAACTCCCTCGTGACAAGTGGAGCATCCATCATCATTATTATTGATGTTAGCACAGTCTGGATCATCACAATCAATGAGGTTATCTCCATCATTATCTATTCCATCACCACATAAAAACGCGTTCGACTCTTGTGAGATTAGACAAAAAGGAACGGATAAGAAAATAGTAAGGTACAATAAGATTCTCATGGCAAAACTATTTTGGAATTAAACTTAAAATTTAGTTGTATATTTTTTCTTTAATTTGCTGTGATTAATAATATCGGAGACATGACTAGCTTTTTACTTGTATGCAGATTAAGTGTTTAATGCTAGAAGTATATTTTAATTCATTTTTGAGCGTATTATTTGAAGAATCGTTCTTCTCGTTTATTATATAGCTAAAGTTAAATATATTTGAATGTGCAAAAATATAT
>JBCCJE010000038.1:0-13902 GCA_039027925.1 Bacteroidota bacterium | reverse complement strand
GTCTTTGTCAAAAAATAACCTCAGTAGCCCCAAATCCATACTTGGGATGATATTCATTTTTAAAGGTTTTGACGTGAGGATGTTGGATGAGTCGAGTAGCGATTTCGTTTTTTAGTTTTCCTTTCCCTAGTCCGTGAATCACAAAAATTCTGCTTACCCCAATTTTAAGTGCTTTCTCCAAAAATGAGTCGAAATGAGCGAGCTGGATTCTTAGGATTTCAGCATTGCTAAGACCCGAAAAGCTACTGCTCAAATTTTCGATGTGCAAATCAATTTCATTATTAAAACTTGCAAATTCGCGTGGATTTGCTCCGCTGTAGCGATGATAGATAGATTTTTCTTTTTTAGGTTTACGAGCATTTTTTTGCGTATAAGATTTCAAATCTTCTCTTTCCGTTTTTTCTTCCCTATCAAAATTTTCAAATAACTGATACCAATGCATCTGCTTATCTAGCAAAGGAACAGTTTTTATATTTTTAAAAAACTGCTTTGGTTTTAGTTTTAATGTTTTGGACATTTTATAGCCTGTTCCTACGGTCGTGAGTTGCCAAATATCTATATCAAAAATAGGTGCATCATTAAGTTGGTTGAATTTCATTTCACCTAAATTGATATAAGATACATTTTCAATTTTTCCATTGATAGTCTTAGGAGTCATTCCTGCCAGATCAATTGTTAAGGAATAAAGCGCATCATAGCGTGTGTCGTTGATTAAGTAAATGTCATAATGTGAAGTAATCCCCTCATAATTATTATGAGGTTCAAAAGCCAATTGAATACCTAAACTTTTAAGGATAAAATACTGTGGATCAATTTTGTGATTAGGTGGAGAAGGAGGTTGAGGTGACTTTTTGGATTGAACAAATTTTGCTTTGATAATTGATTGATTTGGTCTAGGAGTATCTTGCACTCGCTCCAAGTTTTCGATAAAGGCAGGAATCTCCATGTCGTCTTCATCCAAAAATACGTTGACCATCTCCGCATCAATAATCGAAGTGATGACCCCCTCGTCACCCGTATTTTTAAATCGTACTTTTGTTCCTTCGCTAAAAAGCATTTGAAAAAATGGTTAGATGGATATGAGATTTAAGAAATAAGATTTAAGAAATAAGATTTCTAAATTTTACTGTGTCCGCAGGATGGTAAGGAAACTATGTCCTGTCAAAAATCTTATTTCTTACCTCTTATTTCTAGTATCCTAAAAATACAAGAATAATAAGATTAAACAAGAAACATTAATTTCTCTACCTTTGTTTTCTCAAAAATTGAACATGAATTTACGTTGGAAAATAGCACAGGCGGCAGAGATTCGTTGGTGGCAAAGTTACCTGAAAAAAAGGCCCAAAACGGATTATTTAGTTTGGAAAAAAAACTACTGGCAAAAGTTGTTGGTTCGGTTAGATTTAAGTTTTTCCGCAGGAGAAAAAATCATAGATGTGGGCTGCGGACCAGCGGGAATTTTTATGAATCTGGAAAAATACCAAACGGATGCACTTGATCCCTTGTTGGATAAGTACGAGAAAAAGTTAGCGCATTTTTCAAAAATCAATTATCCGACTGTTCGTTTTTTTAGCCAGCCACTAGAACATTTTTCCCCTAAAGAAAAATACAACAAGGTATTTTGTCTGAATGCTATCAATCACGTTTCTGATTTGGAGGTATGTCTGGATAATTTGGTTGATCTTACAAAAGGTGGAGGCACTCTGATCGTCTCGATTGATGCACACAATCATTCTTTTTTCAAAAAAATATTCCGATTGCTACCTGGAGATATTTTGCATCCGCATCAGTACGATTTGGCGGAGTATCAAAAAATGTTGACAGATCGTGATTGTAAGATAGAACAAACGGTACTTTACGATAAAGCCTTCTTTTTTAACTATTTTATTTTAGTTTTTAAAGTAAGTACTTGACCCTAACATCACAAAGTCACGCAATCATGAGTAGATTAAATATTTCATCGGGTGCAGTTTGGGAAAATATAGTAGGCTACTCCAGAGCGGTAAGGGTTGGGAATATCATTGAAGTAGCAGGTACTACCGCTGTGGACGGAGAGGAAGTCATCGGCAAAGGAGATGCTTACCAGCAGGCCATTTTTATTTTTAGTAAAATTGAAAGAGCATTGTTACAAGCGGGGGCAACTATGAAAGATGTAGTGCGTACTCGGATGTACGTCACTGACATTGATGATTGGGAAGCCATCAGTAAGGCGCACGGTAGGTATTTTAAAACCATCAAACCCGCCGCTACGCTAGTGGAAGTTAGTCGCCTGATTCATCCTGAACTTTTATTGGAAATAGAGGTTACTGCAATAGTTTCAAAATAGTTGACAGCGGAAAGGAACACAGAGAACAGTGCATTTAAAATTTTCAAATCATAATTAATTTTATGAGATACAGAGTAAAAGAAATATTCTACACCCTTCAGGGAGAAGGTGCACACGCGGGGCGTCCGTCTGTATTTTGCAGATTTACGGGGTGTAATTTGTGGAGTGGGAGAGAGGAGGATCGGAGTGATGCTATTTGCCAATTTTGTGATACAGATTTTCGGGGGACAGACGGCGAAAATGGAGGAAAATATACCGCAGAGGAGCTAGTCAAGAAAGTAGCCGATTTGTGGGAGGCAGGTTTGGACCACGGAAAACCCTTCGTGGTGTGCACAGGGGGTGAGCCACTGCTTCAGCTAGATTCCAGATTAGTAAAAGAATTTCATAAAAAAGGATTTGAAATCGCCATCGAGACCAACGGAACAAAGCTGCCGCCCGATGGTATAGATTGGATTTGTGTGAGTCCGAAGGCAGGTGCTGAAGTGATTTTAAAAAAAGGACACGAGCTGAAGTTAGTATTTCCGCAGTTGGGCGCAGAGCCAGAGTTGTTTGCGCACCTTGAGTTTGAGCATTTTTATTTACAACCGATGGACGGCAACTTTACGCAGCAAAACACTCAAAAAGCGATACAATATTGTCTGCGGCATCCTCAGTGGCGACTGAGTATTCAGACGCATAAACTGCTCAATATTCCGTAAAAAAAAAGGCTGTTCTGTTAGAACAGCTTTTTTTAATCATGTCTTTAAGAAATAGTGTAATAGTGGTTGGGATAGCCTCCCCCTCACCTTTGGTCGCTTTGTCAGGCAAAAGGGTTAAGTCAAATAAACTTGCTGAAGCTATACCGGCTTAAATAAAAATTAAATAAGTAGTATAGGGACTCTTAACGATTAATAATGGAAACCATGTTCCATATTTTTTGGAATAGGGGGTAAAGTTCAGCTTGATTTGTTTGCTATAAATGATAAATATATCGGAGGGGTGTCTTGAAGTTGTACAAAGTTAAACATATTTCGTATTAAAAAAATAATTAATTAATAAACGGTGCTAAATTGATGACAAAAGGTAGGAGGTATTTAGAAACAGACGATAACAATACTAGCACGAGCAGTCCAATCAGTTATTGATGATTTTTTGGTATTGGATGATTAACTTATCGTAAATGTCGTTATGTCTTAATATCTGAGGACTGCCAATTATAACAACGTGCTTACGGGCTCTAGTCAACGCTACGTTTAGTTTGCGATCTACTCCATCTTCGGAGACAGAGACCAACGACTCTAACTGTCTAAGAGAATTGGTACATAACGAAATCAAAATAATATCTCTCGCCCCGCCTTGGTATCGCTCTACCGTATCTATAGTTAATTTTTCCGTAGCGATATTTTTTTCGTGGAGTGCGTGGCGAATCTGAGCGATTTGTGCTCGGTAAGGCGTGATGACTCCTAGCGTCTTATCCGTGAAGTCCAACTCATTATTTTGATAGATTTTTTCGAATGCTTCGATGACTTCACTTACCAAAGCGGCTTCGTGCGCATTGGTTTTTCCCGTAGTACTTTGGAAGTCGGTAGGGGTAGCTAAAAAAATAAAACGTTGGTTCGTCAAGATTTTTTCTAGGGTGGTAGCTGTGGTAAGTGATTGATAATCAATGGATTGTGTTTGGAACTCATTGTTCAATTCCTTGGGGAGAATTTTTAAAAAACCATTATAAAAATTTTCACTAGGGAAATTCATAATCTCTTGGTGCATCCTGCCCTGATGACTCAACCTCGCAAAAGCCCAATCCCACTTTTCTTCCAAGCAGCGTTTGTACATTCTTTCAAATAGGGAATTGCGGAGATTGACCAATCCTAATTTTCGCAAATCCTCATCTTCTACTTTGGATACACTTTTGGATTGCACGACTACGGCGGGCAATTGTTTGTGATCGCCGATGAGCGTAAATCTCTTAAAATGGGGAAGCAAACCAACGAGCATGGGTTCTGGAATTTGGGAAGCCTCATCAATGATGACCCGATGGAATGTTTTGAGTTGTAGGATTTCTTGCTTGCCGGCGATGCCCGCTACGGTAGAAACAAAGATGCGATGCTGTTCGATGATGTGGCGCAGTTCCTTCCGATTATTGATGTTGGCAATTTTACTATTAAACAATCTATCTCGGTATTTTTCACCGCAAGAATGCCCCGAACCTAAGCGCAGATATTCCTCTCTAGCCAACTTATCAATGCTTTCTACGGCTTCACAAATTTCGTCCACCGCCCGATTGGTGTAAGCTAGCAGCAGTAGATTTTCATCGGTTTCGTTGAGGAGATAGCTAACGATATTTTTGAGCATCATGCTCGTCTTACCCGTACCGGGAGGCCCCCAAAGGAGAAAGTAATCCTTGGCGGCGATGGCTTTTTGGAAGATACTTTTTTGTTCTTCGGTAAGTTCTCTGGGAGGGGAAATTTCTATTGCTTCGGGTGGTTGCGGAGGGGATAGAGTCAGTAAGAGTTCTTTTTTGAAAGGAGGAAACTGAGCAAACTGAAAGAGACTACGGTACATACTATTGAAGCTGCTATCGAGCATATCGTGCTCAATGTTCCAATGAAAATCTTTTTCGAAAATGGAAGTATTGAACTGCCGACTGCGCAACTGAACGTGAACTTCCGCAGCCGAGATTTCGATGATGGTGCACTTAAAAATCTGATTGGTAAGTACCGTACTTTTTTCGTTTTCGAAAGGATACAAAACCGCAATGTCCCCCTGGCGAAAATTGGCGAGTGGATTGGTCTTTGGCGTTTTTTCAAAAACCACTAAGGGTTTATCCTCGGCGGAGTTGTTCGTTTTTATTTTTAAAAAACTAATGATCTCAAAGCTCTGTTCTTTTTCTTTAAAATCCTTGAGCCACAGCGACGCCAATCCGTTGATGTGTTCGATGCCTTGTACACCCGTTTTGGCTAGGAGATGCTCTCTGGCAATGAATCCCGCAAAAGCATTAAAATACTTCCTTTCTACTACGCTCATTCCTTGGTACACTTTTTCGAAGAGGGCTAAATCTTTTTTTAAAAAACCGCTGAGGTGCGGTAATCTGGAAGCGTTTAACTTGCTGAAAATCAGAGGATTAGCTAAGTCCTTTCCGTTGATCTTCGCTAACTGATATTCGATAGCTACCAGTTGATTTCGGATTTGTAGTGCTTCCATTTGTTGGGAATTGACCGTTGGAGCAAAACGCAATTGCTGATTCTCAGCACCCGAGTACAAAATAAAATTAGCAGGTTGAATTTTTTTTCCAAAAACAGCTTTGACCATCAAATCGTATAACAAGGTTTGCACGAAATGATTTTGGTTGATGCCGTATTTGTTGGGTTTATAGGTTTTACCACTTTTTAATTCCACGATGGCAGAATCTTTATCACCATTATTTTTTCTGTAAAAAACATCCAAACGACCTTGGATGCCGTGCTTTTGAGAATAAAAAGTAGGCTCTAAAAAACAGTCCTTGGGTACGATGTCGCTTTTTTCAAATTCCGAATGCACCATTTGTTTGAGATTTAAAAAATGGCGTTGGGAGGTCTGCATGATCTCTCTGATTTCTGCATTTTCGAAAGTCGCAAAAGCTAGAGGATTGAGTTGGAAAACTTTGGGAAAGGTCTCCTTAAAAGTAGCTTCGGGATTGGTCATTAACTCGTCCAAAAAGAAATTGGCGATGTTGCCAATCATCAAATACTTCGTGTAGGTGAAGGGCAAAAACTTCTTCAAAAGATTAAAAAGTGGAAATGTCCCAAAATCCTTAAAACACTCAGACACCGCCGAAACATCCACCAAATAATCAGGCTCCACTACAAACGCTCTCGGGCGATAAATCCCTTCGTTATCAATTTCTACATCCAGCAAATTGATCGTCAGCGGAAAATCAAAAATCTCCCGAACAATTGCAATCGTTGGCATAAAGTTTTGGTTGCGCTCTGCGATGTTGTACTGTACTCTAATCTCCTTGGTAGGGATTTCCTCATCTCGCCCGATTAGTTGTTCGTTGGTCGTATCCAAATCCGTAGCGACAATTCTCGCCAAGGGTTTGAATGCCTTGACCTCGACGGGAGAGGTCTTGTAATCAATTTTTAAAGGAATAATTTCCGCTACGTCCTGCGGAGGAATTTGGTGAAAAAAAGCGACGATAACATCTGCTACTACCTTTAGTCCTAGTTGTAGTTCATCATCCAAATTGGAAGTGGGTGCTTCCTCTCGTTGTAGCATTTCTCTAGCTACCTTACGGAAAGCGTGTACGTAAAATTGCGTTTGTTTTTCTACCGAAAATTTTTGGCAAGCGAACGAAATTCTAGCGAACATAGTCGTGAACTGCAACTTTTCGTCCCGGGTCACTTCCAAAAATAATTGGTTCAACAAATGGTGCAATCCTCTGATTTTGGTAAAATCATCAAAGGATTCATTATTGTATATTTTGGAAATTTCCCTAAAGAAGAGTCTGGCTAGTTCCTGTTTTTTCATCGAGGTAAAAATAGGGATTTTTCTCCGAGGAAAGACATTCTAGTACGTCATTAAAAGCAGCAGGGTGATGCTGCTTTTATGTATGAATTTTTCAGATAAATGAGCAAAGCGTATTTAGTTGATCTGCATTTCTACCTTTGCAATATCTTTTTTTAACTGAAGAATGCAGGGATTTACTAGTTTGTTGAGGTCGCATTTACCTGACTTTACCATGATTTCTTGTGAAATTTTTGAAACCAAATTATAAGAATCTTTTAGCCCGATTGTGTTGACAGTTGATTGGAATTTATAGACTTTATACTGAATCAGTTCCAGATTCTCCTCCTGGATCGGCGTGCTTAACAATTTAATTACGTATTTGGCCTGATCTAAAAAAATAGCCATAAACTCTTCCATCAGGTGATACCGACCATTGAGGTTATGATTTAAAATATCAAACCAAGTCCATGAATCTTTGGAGTCAAGAACCACCTCCGTTGATATTTTATCTGATTTTTTCTTTTCTTCAAAAATTTGTTCTAATCCTTTTTTGAGATGCTTCAGGGAAAAAGGTTTGTTGAAGTAGCATTGTACGTTGGCCAGTTGTGCTGCCCTAGCTCCACCTCGGCTAGCCTTGGCGGTAATGATAATCACCGCAGTATTTTGATTAACGGATTTATCATTAAGCCTTAACTCTAAAATATGTCCCAACCCATCTCCATCGGGCAACATCACGTCGGACAAAATGCAATCATATTTTTGTTGCATTTTCTCTTTGGCCTCTTTAATGCTAGAGGCGATATCCAAGTGCAATCCCCAAAGTTTGAAAATGCTTTTCAATAAAATAATATCCGCTCGGTTATCTTCGATCATCAGGAATTTGAATTTTTTCCAAGCATTAGGCACTCTATTTCCTCTTTTATTTTTGGAGGTAGGTCGCTCAAATTTTTCGTCGGGTTGATTTTCGTTGATGTTGTTAAATATTCCTATATCCTCCTCTTGGAGCAGGTGATCGTTGATTTTATTTTCAGTTCTTAGCGTGGCGATGGTCTGATTTAAAATATTAATTTCCTCTCCCTTTACCTTTAGCTGAAGTTCGAGTAGTGCGGCGTATTTTTCCATTCTTTGAAATTCTTTCGAGAGTTGTGCTTTCAAATTTTCGGGGATAGCATCATCAGAGAGTAATTGATTCCATATATTATTTTCAGTACCTGCCATTATAAAATCTACATTAAATGATATTTTAAAAGTGTAGTAAAGCCTACTGCTGGGAGTTTAGCTTTCGGGTGTGGTTACAGATATCTATCATAAAATATGCCTAAAAAGTGTAATATTGATTTTAGAGCGTTTATTCATAAAGATTCCTTGATAATGAGGGAAAGGTATCAGTAGTCGTAAGCCTAAAATTTTACTTGTTTTAGCCGTTCTATAATTTGGAAAGTAGCTGGGCAAACTGCCATATTTTTTATCGTCAGATTTAGAATTTTATGAAATTGCTTACGGTCGGTGTGGGGATATTCACGACAAGCCCTAGGTGCAAATTCATAAATGCTACAATAATTATCAGCTCCTAAAAAAGGACAAGGAGCTACGTTAAGGACGTAGTCCTCATCTTCGTCAAGGTGTAAATATTGATTGACGAAATCAGCAGGACGCATTTTCAGATTCTTTGAGATACGCTCAATATCTCTATCCGTAAAAATAGGGCTAGTTGTTTTACAGCAGTTCGCACATTTTATGCAATCCGTTTTTTCGAAAACTTCATCGTGTAGCTGATGCACCGTTGCATCTAAAGTTTTGGGTTTTTGTTTGGCTAATCTTTGAAAAAACTTCTTCGTTGATTTTTTCTTTTCTTTTGCTAAATGTGGTAATTGACTTAAATCCATTATTTGTAATTGAGAAAAGTAAATAACTACAAAAACCGCAATGAACTCGAATGATTCATTGCGGTTTTCTATGAACGCTTATCTCTCAAAAGCCAAAGTGTTAGGTCAGCGATAAGCTATATTTTACTGTTCGTCTTCAAACGCTTCGAAGTCGAAAATCAAAGAAAATCTCAGCGTGTTGTCTAGCGGATTTCTTTGGTTAGTGGTAGGTACTAGGTAAGAGAAATTCAAACCGAATACATTGTATTTTAATCCTAATCCTACGGTGAAGAATTGACGATTACCTTTAGTTTGATGCTCAGTGTAGTATCCTGCTCTCACCGCAAATTGTTTGTCGTACCAGTATTCCATACCCACGGAATACATAAGCTCGCGCATCTCTTCGCTAAATCCTCCCTGCGCATCACTAAAAGATCCCAAGAATCCGCTAATAACTGACTTTTCTCTGTAATCAGGAATATCGTTTTCATCCTCATCACAGATGACATTCACGCCGTCGCCAATGCAAGGCGTAGGCACCATTAGCTTATTCACATCCGCAGTGATCGTGAAGGAGTTGTACTCATCAAATTGAAATTCCCAAGCTGCACCAATTCCTAAGTTGGTAGGGATAAAATCTCTATTAGCAGAGTTGGTGTAAGAAATTTTTGTACCCAGATTAGTGATGGCTGCACCTATGGTTAGATCAGATTGGTTGCCGTTCATCTCGATATCCTTTTTGTAAGTCAATCCAAAATCAACTGCACCCGCTAGTCCAGGGCTAATTTCTACGTTGTCCACCCGTTGTCCGGCAGCGAGGTTTGAATAAATAAATTTACCACCAATGGAAAGGCTAAAATTATCCGATAGCTTTCGGGCATAGGCAGCATTGATTTCAAATTCATTGGGTCGTCCTGTACCGAGTTCTCCACCCGAATCGTTGGTAAAGTTGATTTCACCTAAGGAAAAATACCGCAGTCCAAATCCTAACGAAGAAAGTTCATCCAACCGCTTGTACCCCGCCAAGTAAGCCATGTAAACATCGTTCAATCCCAAAGCTCTTAACCAAGGAGTGTAAGTAGCGGATAGCGAAAGATCATTTTCTACAAAAGCTAGTTTGGAAGCATTGAAGTGGATAGCATTGGCATCGGGCGAAATCGCAATTCCTGCATCTCCCATAGCACCAGATCGAGCGTCGGGCGTAATTCTTAGAAAAGGAACTGAAGTGATGATGGTGTTTGTACAAGGACCGCCGTTAGCGTTTTCCCAAACACCTTTAGAAAGGTTGTAGGAGCAGCCTTGTTGGGCAACTAACGCTGTGGTCATAAAGCACAATAAGATAACAGCGCAAAGGAAAATTCTTTTCATAATTTTTATGTGTTTCGACAAATGAGTTCGCAAATATAGGGGATTTCTAAGTTATTTAAATTTTATTTTTTAACGGTAAAAAACACTAGAGATTTATGCTTTGGGAAAGTGGTAGGAGCCTCTGGGAATGTTAATATTTCCTTAATAAGGAAATCTAAAATTCTAAAACGCACTTTTCGAAAATGTATTTTAATCATTTGAAAAAAAGTTTTCTCATTTCAAAATCACTAATTTTTCAAAATCACTTTCCGCATTAATTGCATCTCCCGTGGAGCTAGCACCGCCTATTTTTACCTTATATAAATAGACACCTCTAGCGAGTTGGTCTCCGAAGTCATCGGTACCATCCCAATTAATACCCGTAACTCTAGTACCTTCGGTTAGGACTTGCTCGTCAATAGTTTTCACTAATCTTCCAGATACACTAAAAACTCTGATTTGGACATCAACAAGCTGATTCGGTAGGTTATGTTCGAACTCGAAAGAAGTATTTTCCATGAAAGGATTAGGATAATTCAAAACGTGGTCGAGTGCGACTTCAGCAGAATTGGCTACCACAAATTCGGTATATCCTTCGGCCGAATTATTAGCCACATCCCACGCACGCACCCTGATTTGGTGTTTGCCTTCTTCCAAATTAAAGAGGGGATAGCGGACAGTACCCTTGGTGTAGTCATCTAGTTCTGACTCATAAAAATCATTCAGAACGTAAGTGTTTTGTGTGTTTTCATCTAAAACACCCGTGAGGTCGTGTCCAATGCTGTTACCTACAACATTGATACCATTATCATCTGACAGCTTTACTAGCAAAACGGGGTTTTCGTCGGTGATGCCACCGAAGACAAACTCCTCACTATTCATAAATACTTCCACTAGCGGGGGCTGATCGTCAGCCAGCGCATTGTTGTCTGTTCCTCCTATGACAATTTGATCGTAGTATCCAGCGGCATCTGTGGCTACGCCGTCGTGTGCGTAGTAGCTAATTTTTCCCAACCCAAAAGCGTAATTGATGTCTTTGGGCACCACGAAGGTGAACTGGAATTTTCCGCTATTGACGCTGGCAGCCCCTTTGAAAATTATATTCTTTTGTAATTCGAAATCAAAAACGGTACTCAATTCATCTTGCCCCAAAGTAGTTACAGTAATTGGTTTATCAAAAATAGTAGGAAACACCCTGCCGTTAAAATCTGTCAAAAGATTACCCGCATAATCTTCAATTTGTCCTTCGATGGTTACCTTCTGTAAGGCACTCAGGGTGTCCACGCTAGTGGCGTTTGTAGCTACTCCGTTGATGGCGGTGGTCACTACTCGATGTTCTGGAATGGCTAATTTTTGGGAGGGATCTCCAATGAGGGCAAATTTTCTTTTATTTTGTGTATCCCCAAGTTCATTTTTTGCTAGGATGGAAATGTCGCCGATGGTGTAGGTTTCTCCGTTGGCTCGGTCAAAAATATTTCGAAATACGGCATCCGTCAATTGTTTGTTTTGACTAGAAAAAACCGCCCGCACCGTAGTGAAAAGACCAATGGCGCCGCCCTTGTCATTGAGTAAGGATAATTCACCCGCCGTTACGTAGTTGGGTTCATCGTAGCCCGTAAATGAGCAAGTAGCCGTCACGATGAGTGATAACTTATCGAAGTTTTCCCAATCCACGATGTGCTGTTGTCTCAAAACACGCTCCTGCGCCCAGCCACTTCCTCCACCGTGACCGAGGTAGTTCATGACCAAATTTCCTTTGAACATGCTTTGATTGATCGCATTAGTAGCTTCGGGAAATCTTTGCCCACCCGGAGTAGAGACTTGCTGAAAAGCATCAAATAAAATTTTATCGTGATTAAAAACACGATGCTCTTCCGTGACATCGCTAGAGACATCATCGGCTTGCTTGGAGTGGGTACTGCTATCTTCATCATCCCCCACGAAAACTAATTTGATTCTCCAATCACCTAGCGTACTAGGGTTGGTATCGTAGTTAATAATTTTATCAATGACCCCAGCCGCTTCCTCTACGGACTTGAAGGGCAATCTGCCTACGGCAATATCCAAATCACCCCCAAGAGTAGGCGTTCCCTCTCCGTCGCTGAGCAACCCAAAAAAATCATCAGAAGGATAAGCCGAGATAGGGTTTAAAGATTGGTTGGTTTCGTAAGGAGGAATAAGATTATGAAAAATGCCTTCATCCTCATTAAAGTTGAGTTCTTTGATGTTTTTAAAATCAAAAGTACCATCACCGAACAGCAGTAAATATTTAAACTGATCGGTACGCTCGTGAATCATTTTGGCAAAATCTCTGATGGCTGTCACATCTGTTGCTCCACCAGAAAATTCATTATAAATATGATCGAGTCGAGCTAGTTCTACAACCAATCCGCTGTGAGCCACTCGATGTTCCCGTAGCCTTTCCGCCTGTTCTTCGAATCCCTCTGCATATACTATCACCATATCTACATTGTCCATGGCGTGAAGATTTTGGTTTTCCACTTTTCCACTAGCGATGGGCGTGAGTAAATTGCTCGAAGGATTGAAGGCAACAAAATTTTTGAGGGTGTTGGTAGTAGTTCCAAAACTTTTCTGGTTACTTCCAGAGGTTTCTTGAACTCTAGGATGTTCAGAATCAGTAATATCCCAAATGCTGATAGCCTCAGCATTGGTGAGTTCGAAGGTAGAAGTTTCGTGAGCTAGGGTACGCGCATCCCGAAAACTCATTTGATTTCCAGTCATCATGAGTTCGCTCCTTGCGTTCATGGTCAGATAATCCAACCATCCCTCACTATTTCCCGAGCCGCTGTAAGTGACCGTAGCGTCAATGACATTTCCCGGTGGTTGGAATGTGGCTGCGAGGGTGGTCATTTTGGCGTAGGTACTCTCTCCGTTGGTGATGTTGACCTTGCCAATACCATTGGTGGTGTATTCTTGATTTCCAATTTTGACTTTAAAAGTATTACCATTCGTAGCACTCCTTCCCGCAAAACGCCCCATGATAATCGCATCCTCATCCGTGATAATGTTGTCAAATGTGAATACGTTGTTATAAGTTCTCTCGTTGACCAACGAAAAAATATCGCCAAACCAAAGTTTCCCCGAGCCTTGCGCTCCCTGAAACTCAAACAAAAGATTTCTTTGCTCTTCTTCGAAATGGTCGTAGGCATCAAAAGCATTGGTAGTGTAGGTAGTATTGGCAATAGAAGGTTGTGTAGCTACTCGAAGTCCGCTACTGTTATCTATTTTTATAAAATAAAACTTAGCATCCGAGTAAACATTCTTAATGTAGTTATACCTATTATTGTCAGTACTGTAAACCCACTCACCGGGACCTTCTCCGTAAAAAAGAATATAATCGTCCGAATCAAAGCTACCATCATTTTCTCCTTGGACAAAAATATTGTTTTCCTCTAGGTCGTCGTATCTCTCCACAGAATTTGGTTCGGGAAGCATACCGCCACCATTGCCAAAGATTTTTATATTTCGAGGATCAATGTTGTCTAAATTTTCGATGCCCAAATCTGACTTCAAAAAATCGTAAGTGAGTTTGTGCATACCATCATTCTCCACACGTATTTTATAAATATCTCCTTCCGCCAAAACTGAGGTGAAAGTATTTGGCCCACGGGGGTTAGATGCTACGGTAGTAGGTTTAAATTTGACTTGATATTCGATGGAGGTAACTTTACGGAAATTCGAGCCTTCTTTGATGATGGGAATAAATGATACGTTGGCAAAAAAGTTACGACGGCTTTGCGAAATGCTAGTCTTAAAAATTAAATTCTCCTGTAAGAAAGCATCATCTGCTGTCGGTTTTTTATCTAGAGGTTCATACTGTACATTTACGATTTCTACACTAAGTTTACCCTTAGAAGGTACTTGGTATCGAGCGGAGGC
>JBCCJE010000037.1:0-13942 GCA_039027925.1 Bacteroidota bacterium | reverse complement strand
TGAGTTTAGAAAAAAAATAGAAACTTGGTTTGATGATTCTATGGATGAATTAAAGGGTGTTTATCGGCAACGGTCTCAATTATGGATTGGTCTCATCTCAATTGTTGTAACCATAAGTTTAAATGTAGATAGTATTCGAGTTGCCCAATTCTTGTATCAAAACCCAAATGTAAGAGAGCAATTAGCGGATTCAGCAACTAAATTTATTAGGGATTCAAGTAAACTTGAACAGGTCTACCAAATATTAGAAGAAGATACGACTAGTTTAGATTCAGTTGACTTAGAGAAACTCAAAGAACAGGTCAGAAATATTGGTGAATTCTCAGATATGCTAAAGAGTAGTTACTTACCCATTGGTTGGAATTTTGAAAAGGACGATGAACAAAAAGAAAAAGAATTTCCTAATAGTGAAAAAAGTTCATCCCATGAACTGGGAGAATGGTTATACCTAAAATGGTTGGGATTCCTTGCATTTATCAAAATGATGGCGGGTTGGTTGATGACTGCATTTGCAGTTACTCTTGGTGCGCCATTTTGGTTTGATTTATTGAATCGACTGACCAATTTAAGAGCAGCAGGTCAAGATCCCTCTGCACAAACTAATTCTACCACAAAGCAAGAACAGCCCGTTGGTTAATTCCTAAAAATCAAAAAAATCCAATGAAAGTAATTGCCAAAAAGGATGTCCACATCCGAGAGGGGACTCCTTTTAAAAAAACAAATAACAAAAAAGGGGTACTACATAAAGGCTTTAAGATTAAGGTGGTTAAAACAGTATCGGGGGAGGAGATAAAGAATAATGATCAGTGGTATATGGATGGTAATGGGGATTATTTGTGGAGTGGAGGATTCAATCCGTTACCTTCAGTAGTGGCTACGAATGTGAATGCTTCGATTTCAATTCCTACTCAGGTATCAGATTATCGAAGTTTGTTTTTAGATATTCCAGAAGAATGGAATGAAATGGAAAATGGAGAATATAAATATAGGGGGCAAGGCATTAAATTGGGAATCATTGATTGGGGATTTGATTTGTCACATCCATCTATTTCACACTTAAATAAGCCTGATAGAAAATTTGATATGACTAAATCAAATTCAGACGGCAATGACGATTTAAATTCTAACAATACACATGGATCGGAGTGTATCAGTTTGATCGCGTCCAATTTAAGTAAGGGCATTATTGGTGGTATTGCTCCTGATACAGATGTATTTTTTTTACAAACAAAAGAAAATGATTCGGCTTCATTCAAAAGAGCAGTTGAAAAAGCAGCCGAACTTGATTTACATATCCTTTTTTCTGCTGTTACGGCAAGAAAACCAGCTAATACGTTTGATGATCAAGTGATGCAATGGATGGAAAGGAAGAATGGCAAAAAGAGTTGTTTATTCGTAGGTGCTTCTAACAAAAGCGTTCAACTGGCTACTCTTGATAATCCACTATTTCCATTTGACCTATCCAATTGTTTATCAGTTGGAGGCATTTGGATAGAACCTTCATCTACTTTTTGGGATTTTAAAAAGCTAAACTATCTATTCTATACTCAAACTGATATTCAGTTAATTCAAGGAAATACTGTAAGAAATAAAGCCTTTACAAGTAGTTATGCTTCAGCTCTTTTTGCAGGATTGATATGTATCTATTTATCATCAAAAAGAAATGTGAATCAAAAGGAAATGGAGATTTCCCCTAAAGATGTACGAAACCTCCTTTTTGAAAAATGGGTAAGCTTTCAGGACAATACATTGACTTTTGCAAAACTCTTTCCGGGACAAATTAAACCTTCTATTGCTAAACTTAAACCGTTGGAAACATGAAAAAATTAAAAATACTATTCTTTCTTTTTGGACCAGTTTTTATGATAGCACAATCCCCCGCTATGGATGCACTTAAAGTTGCAGAGTTTTTAGAGTCAGGTGATATTATTTTGGAAAATTCAGGTTCTACACTATATGAATTACTGATAAATTATACTCCTTATGTAGAAACACCAGATATTTTTCCTGACGATATAAAATCTGCATTTGATAAGAATTGGGCAATTAGAGACGATGATGCGAATCCATTTATTGGAACCAATCCTGATTCTAGTATAATAGTTTTTTCGAATCAGCAAAATGGTTTCTATGGTATTGTTAATCCATTAAGTACGTCTTCAAGCTTTTTAGGTTCTTTAGGTGGACTCGACGTTACGACCTTTGCCGACGGACTCGCCAAATTTCTAGTCAAGCGATTTAAAGGAGAGATGGCTGCAGATTTTTTAGATGATTTCAGGGAGTCATTGACGACAGGAAATTTGAAAAAATTTGAGGACTTATTACCTCAAACTCATGCTGTTTTATCAAGCTATAACGTTTTCAATTATACAGCTTACATCAAGACATTAAGAGAATCATTTCATCGCGATTTTAAGAATTTGTATGTCAATTTGCCTGAATATCTAAGAAAGCATGAGCTAAAAGGGACAACAAAACAGAAAGAGTTAGAAATTTTAGCAATAGGTTTATCCATTGTTCAACAAATAAAATCAGGTAATCACCCAGGTCAAATCTTAAATAATGTAGCAAATACGATCAATTCCTCTGATAGTATAAAGCTACAGGTTAAAGAATCCCTTCAATTTGTGAATTTCATTTCTCAATCCATGCGTTTTGAAGGAACTGAAAATTATTGGATCCCAAAAGACAGCCTTGTAAAATTAGTTCAAAATGATTCACATATCGCGCTGTATTTAGGGCTGGTTTATCAACAGTTAAAAAAGCGAGAAGCTGAAGGGAATTCATTAACTATTAATGGCGTTTCAGTAAAACGTAAATTGAAGGAGTTGGGAATAGGCTATATTAAAATTAAACCTTACATCATAGGAATGGGTGAGCGCATTGGTTTGGCAGAACGAGCAATGAAGGATTTAAATAATCTTAAACCTGAGGATCGAAAATTCGAAGATTATTATGGCTTTATTCATTCCGTTTTGCAAATACTTGAATTTGGAATGGACTCAACTAATCTCAATCAACTAAATATCACATTAACTCCTGACGCTCGTACTGAAGTTGATCAATTCTTAAATATCACTAATCTTTTGAATCAATTGTATTGGAGTCTCAAAAAAGAGGAATACGAATCAGCGGTGATTACTTTATCTGAATTATTCGAAGAATTGCTTGGTAATAATTATTCATTTAAAAATGACTTCTTAAAATATGGACTATTCATGGCAACAGTTATAGATGCCGAAAATTCAGACCAAGTAGAAGCAGCCATTGAGGCAATTGCACTCCCCGCTGGTAGTTCAAGAATAAAAAGAGAAACTAGTTTTAGTGTGGATTTGAATGCATTCGTTGGTGGTTTTTATGGAAGAGAAACTATTCATTTGAATAATATTTCCTCTGGAACAAAAGAAAGGTCAACGAATAATGTGCTTGGAGTAGCGAGTCCAGTTGGAATTGCGTTAAGTTGGGGTTCTCCTTATCGCTTAAAAAAATGGTCGGGTAGCATATTCATTTCTGCAATTGATATAGGGGCTTTAACAGCTTTTCGATTTCAAGATGATACCACGAAGGCTCTTCCTAAAATAACTCTGGAAAACATTTTCGCTCCAGGTGCTTATTTTACCATAGGGTTTCCTAAAAGTTCTGTCTCATTAAGTGTAGGAGCTCAATATGGGCCATTTTTGCGAGAAATTGGAAATCAAAATGCTCAATTAACTACTGAGATAGAGCCAAATTTCCGATGGGGAGTTTCATTAACCTCTGATATTCCACTTCTTAATTTTAGTACTAGGAATTATTCGAAAAGGAAAAAGAAACGATTAAGAAAAGATAGAGAAAACCTAAAAAGTGCACAGCAGAAGTATGAAGATGCAAAAAAGAAGGATGACAGAAGATTAAAAAAGAAGAAAAGGAAGTTAAAAAAAGCAAAGAAAAGGGTTGTTAAATTGTGGGGAAAATAAAACTTTCGAAGGGGAAACAAACAATTTTAAATTTTTAGCCTTTTGAAATGAGATAGAGGGTAGCACTTTTAGATCTAGCAAAAATAAATCGTTTTAATATATTAAATCAATATGATATCTTTCTTAAAGATAGTTACTTTTGAATATATCTCAAACACTTCAATACGTAACTTGTACTTATTATAATAAAACTCATTGACCTGTAGCTATAGTAAGAGTTGAAATGAGTAAACAAATTCGATTTAATTTATCTAGGGGTTGCTTTTAAAAACAACCTCTAGATATACCTTTCCCGATTCTGCAAATTCAACAAAGCCCCTAAGGTAAAAACAATCGTCCCCACGCTGAGAAAAACTCTGTTTTTCCAAATGATTTCTTGGAAAGCGATTTGGGTATATTGCCTTGGACTTTTGAAAGGATTTAGGAAAATATCCCATTGGGTGTGCTCTAACATTTCACTAGTGATTATTAAGAAAAAAACCAAGATCACTATGACTACGGCGGTCGCATTTCCATTTTTGATTCGGGTGGCTAGGAGGAAGGCAAGGCTGCCTAAAAAGCAAACAGGATATAATAATTGCGAGGCAAGTCTGACAGGATTGGTGGGATAAATCAAATAAGAACCAATAGATGAAAAAAGAATGAGTAGGATAAAAACTAATAAAAAAATCATGGTCAAGCGAATTAGCCATACCTTATATCTATAATTGGGGATGCCAAATAATATTTCCAACATCCGAGCGTCATCGTCTTTTTGAATACCAAAAACGACAGGATAAAAGGTCAATAAAAATGCGGGAAGGAAAGTGATTTCGTACAAGAGAATAATACTAGGTTCTGCGTCATTCAGCGTACTCATCACCATCGAAAAAATATAAAATCCTATAGCTGCTAAAAGAAAAAGGAAAAACCGCCCTGCAAAAATAATTTTGAGGTTATACTGAATGATCCTGCTGATGAGTACAATTGTGCTAGTCATAGTCTATTTTAGAATTTTTGAGATTTTTGGAACGCAGAGGAAGTCGGGAGAGATATGCCAAATCTTAAAGATTTGGCATATCTAGGATCTTCCTAAATAAATTCCGTATTCAAAGATTTTATATTTTTCAATAAACATAAGTAGGCATCTTCCAAAACTGGTTCTACCTGATAAGCAGTTACGTAAGGTTGTTTTTGAGATATACATCGAACTCGAATCATGTCATCTTCACGAATATGATTGACAATCACTTGCTCATCATCTTCATGACCAAATTCCTCTTCGGGTATTAAATACTCCCAAATTAACCCATCTGCTAAATGCACCATTTCTAATGGAGAACCTTTATATTTTACTTCGCCTTTATTAATTACTGCCAATTGATTGCAAGAGCTGGCTATATCTTCAATGATGTGTGTGGAAAATAAAACAATTCTTTCCCGGCTCAATTGAACTAGTAAATTTCTAAAGCGAATACGCTCTCTTGGGTCAAGTCCTGCGGTGGGTTCATCAACAATCAAAATGCGAGGTAGATGCAAAAGAATTTGGGCAATCCCAATTCGTTGTTTCATACCTCCTGAGAATGAGCCAATCTTTTCATCTTTCCGATCCAACATATTGACTGACCCTAAAACGTATTCTAATCTTTCTCTACGCACTACATTATTATTGATGCCTTTGAGGATCGCCTGATAATCCAGATAATTCCACGCACTCATATTTTCGTAACTACCGAATGCTTGGGGCAAATAACCAATCAGCCCTTGTAGCTCCTCTCTTTTCTCTTGGGTATCAATTCCGTTGATCCAAATCTTTCCGTAACTCTGCTCAAAGATTCCACTAATGATTCTCATCAAAGTAGATTTCCCTGCCCCATTAGGACCAAGCAAACCAAACATTCCAGTTCCAATTTCGAGAGATACCCCACTCAATGCTTTGAAAGGTTGTTGGCGTTTTCCAACAATCGGAATACTCAATATGGTTCGATAATAAAATCTACGAATACGCCACTTGAGTCTTTCCACCTTCAAATTATTTTTATAGAAATAAGATGAGTTCTGTTGAATATTTAAAACTAGATACCAAAGGATGCCTAGCGTTAAGGCAAATCCCCATCCATCCCATTTTGAATTTAAGCCAACCAATAATACCAATGGTGTCAACCAAAAGATCAGCGCTCCTATAACAATAAAAATACGTTTCCACCATTTTCGCTCTCCTAGTCTTAATGCTTCTCCAAATGGTCGCCATATTTCGAGGATTAATAGGTACGCAGCAATTGCCATCATCATCATCCAAAAACCACTTTCCAAATAATCAAAACAGAACCAAACCAAGAAGACGAGCAAAGGAATTTGCCAAATCAAATCTTTCAAAATAGATCGCCAAGGAATAGTAGGATTTTTTGAAGCACGAAATCCAGCAAGAGATTCACTCCCCGACCATTCTCTCGCAAAGCGTCCCGGTCGGTTATAAATTTTTACTAAATTCTGAATTTGAATATACGGCGGCACGTCCTTGGGAATGACTTCTTCACTCGCTCTTTTAAGGCTTTGCTGAATAAAGTAGGTAATGCCTGGTAGTAAAAATAACATTAACATTACATCTGCTAACTGCCAGAGCAGCGAATCAATCTCGAAGTAAACATAAATAGAGCCTGCGGCAAATAATCCAATATTTAAAAACTGTGTCCACCAAGGTAATTCTCTAAACCATTGGATGGTATTTTCTAATCCCATATAAACCGTAGGAATTAAAATCAACGTCAACGCTGTCCCCAAGGCTAATCCTCCGATAACGGTAATTGCGAAAGGCGCACCGATCACACTTACATATTCTGCTGTACCTAAAGCCAAAGGAATCATCGCTACAATCGTGGTAATTGCAGTTATCAGAATCGGTCGTAACCGATGCAGTCCCGCTGTCATCAGCGCACGGGTTTTTCTATATCCTTTTCTTCTTAAAGCATTGACATAATCAATCATGATGATGCCATTATTGACAATGACTCCAAGCAAGATTAAAAAACCCGTTAGTGTATTCGCATTTAATAAACTATTGCCCGTGATAGCCAAACCTAACAAAGCACCCGTAGCAGCGAGGGGAACTGAAAAACCCAATACAAAAGGAGCGGTGAGTGATTCGAAGACCGAAGCCAAAATGATAAAAATAAGCAAAAGGGCTGCACCTACTAGCGGCTTAAAATCTTTGAGCTGATCCTGCGCAGAAATCGTCTCGATAGCCACACCAGGCGGAATAGGATAATTAGAAATCAAACTACCGATGCTTTCCTGATAGGCTTCCATCAAATCTTTTGATTGTTCGGCTTGTCGGGTAGGGCTGTAAGTTAGTTCGATTTGCTTTTGTTGATTAATTCTTCGAACATCTGGAGAACCTTGCGCTGTTCTGATCGTAGAGATGCTTTCCATTTTATGAACTTGTCCTCGTTGATCTCTCACTTCGAGCGCACGCAAATCATCCATAGATTTAGTTTGAAAACCAGACTCCTCGTTGTCACTTTCTCTAATGATAATATTGTAATCCTCATTTCCATATTTAAAACTAGTACCCGCAGGTGACTCTTGCCCAAAATCTCGAAGTGCTAAGACAATGTTCTCTGGGGCAATATCATTTCTAGCCATCGTCAATGGATCAAAGGCTAACAACGCTTCGGGGCGAGTACCTCTAGTACTTAATCTTGCATTGCGAGTCTCATCCAAATTTTGAATATAGTACAGTAAGTCCTGACCTACTCTTTGCAGTAACTCATAATCTTCTCCTTTGATGATAATTCGTTCTTGGTTATTTCCAAACCCCATTAAAGTTCCTAATGCACCTAGTCCGCCTACGTCGTCTCCGCCACCAAGTCCACCACCGCCACTCTCTTGCGTCAGACTGATTTCTCCACCTCCAACCTGATCCACCAAATCTTCAATTTGATCTCTGATCTCGTAGTAAGACCTTCCTTCGATGTCTTTAAAATCTTCTTTTAGCTGAACACTTACGATACCCTCTTCTTCATTGACTCTACTGCTGATGTCTTTTTTCTCTTGGATGCCTTCTAATTTTGCTTCTACTTCTTTGACTACTTTATCGGTATTTTCCAAAGTGCTTCCTTTTGCCATATTGACGAAAATATCAATCTGATCAGTTTCTACTTCTTCCAAAGTATCAATACTGATAGCCAAGACTGCAAACGTAGTTACAAAAAATAACAATAGTCCTCCAACTATAGTACGAGCAGGATAACGCAAGCTACTTTTAAGCAGTACCATATAAATTCGCTCCGTCCGAGTTTTTACTTTTGATAAATTAAAAACAGATTTTCGTTGCGTTGATTTATTACCTATGACTAAGGCAGCCAATACTGGAATGAGTAAAAGCGCAACGAGGAGGGACATCATCAAAGTAGAGATGATAGAAACCCCGACGTTTTTCCCAATGATATTGATTAAATAATTTCCATAAAAAATAAAAGGTAAAAAGACAGTTGCCGTAGTCAATGTTGCCGCTAGAATTGCTTTGGAAACGCCTGTGACTCCTTTACTGACCGCCTCCTTAGTAGAACTTCCTCCTGACACCAGCCGATAGATATTCTCTAAAACGACGATACTGTTATCTAACAACATACCTACGGCTAGTGCCATCCCAATTAAAGTCAAACTATTAATACTAATTTCAGCTCCATAAAACCAATTGAAAGCTGCTAAAACTGAAACTGGAATCGACACCGCAACAATAGAAATCAAGCGAATATCTTTTAGAAAAATCCAAAGTACCATTACCGCCAACAATCCTCCGATCAAGGCAAGGTTAATGATTTGGCTAATATTTTTTTCCATATTATCCGCCAAGTTCTGTTGGATAGTCACCTCTACATCTTTAGGGCGTAGTTGATCGTTTAACTGCGCTATCAAATCTTGACAACGATGGGAAAGGTCAATGATATTGGCTTGAGAGGCTTTGGTTGCGGTCATGGAAATCGCATCCTTTCCATTAACTCTACTAATAGATTTTCCTTCATCTACTCCGAAGGAAACTTTAGCCACATCTTTTAATAAAATGGGGCCAGATGCCATGACAATATTTTCGATGTCTTTTAGCTCGGTGTATTCGGAAGCAGTACGAATAAAATATCTACGCTTGCCTTCATACAAATATCCCGCTAAGGCTCTACTACCTGAGTTTTGACTTAGTTTAGACCTCACAGTTTCGGGGGTAATATTGTGCGGTTCACAGGCAGATTTATCTAATAAAATTTCTAGATTTTTTTCACGACCTCCAAAGACATTGATAGATGCTATCCCCGTTAAGTTTTCAAATGCGGGGCGAATTTCTTTTTCGGTAATATTTCTCAACCGATCTGTTCCTCCACTACCACGAACTTGTAATTCTAAAAATTGATTCGTTAATTGTTGTATATCAATTTTTGAAACATTTACAAAAAGGTCTTCGGGTAATTGAGTTTTTACCGCATCAATTTTTTGTTGGAGTTTTAGGAAAACATATTTAAAGCGAACACCTTGTTTGAAACTTACTTGAATAAAAGCCTGATTCCCTCTGACCCTACTATCAATTTCCTCTACTCCTTCTAAAGTCCCAATCGCTCCTTCAACAGGAATGACCCCTTGCTGCTCCAAATACTCAGGACTAGCCGCTGTAGCGGAAGCTATCTGTACAAACAGCATGGGTAACTCCGCATTTGGCAGTAACTCCACAGGTAAGCGATTATAGGAAATGTATCCTAACATACTCAGACCTATGAAGATCATACAGACGGTTACTTTTCTTTGGATCAGTCCTATCATGCCTTAGCCGTATTTCGTCCAAAATCTATAACATAATACACACATGGAATAACTACCAAGGTCAATAGAGTAGAAGTTACCAATCCTCCAATTACTGCCCAAGCCATCGGTGCTCTCAAAGAAGCACTTTCTCCAAAGCCGAATGTCAAAGGAAGTAAAGCCAAAACAGTTGTCATACTAGTCATTAAAATCGGACGTATCCTTTGCTGTCCAGCTTGAGCGATAGCATCAATTTTACTCAATCCTCCTCGTTTCAATTGATTAATTCTATCCACCAAAATAATGGCATCGTTAACAGCAATTCCCACTAACATGATAATTCCAATAATTGCCATAATGCTAAGTGGCGTTTGCAACCAATAAAAAGTAGCAATCGTACCGACGACCGCAAGCGGTATCGTTAGTAAAATGGTAAATGGATGAAGCAAAGATTCAAATTGAGATGCCATGACCATGTAAACCAAAATGATCGAAAGGATCAATGAGAAGGTCAAACTCTTTAATGACTCTTGTCTACGGGCTTCATCTCCAACTACATTAATACTATAATTTATAGGCAATTCAATTTCTTTAACTTGATCTCTAATTTTCTGTGCTAAAAATTCTAGTGGTACATCTTCATTTGCTTGAGCGTATACCTTCCCTATCCTATTTTGATTTCTCCGATGAATTTCTCTTGCAGCAGTAGAAGTTTTTAGAGTGGCAATTTCATTAAGGCGGTATTGTTTTTCACCTCCTTTAATCGTCATGCTTTCAAATGCCTTGATCCCTTGCTCTGGTAATTGAAGTTCTATGTCAATCATTTCCCCTCCCTGCTCTAAACGTCCTACACTTTTTCCTTTTAGTTGATCTTGAATTTGAGACACCACATCATTCATATCCAAATTGTACAATCCCAATTTGAATCGATCAAAAAATATTTCAACTTCGGGAGCACCTTGTTCAATGGATGTTCGAAGGTTAAGTAGTTCAGGAAGCGTTGCCATTTTTTCACGAACAGAATTCGTAATCTCTTCTATTGTTTTTAAATCATCTCCTTTAACTTCCACCATCAGCGGAGCTTCTTCTACCCGAAGAATACTATTCAAAGAAGATACTTCTGGTGAAAAAGAAAACTTAACTCCAGGGATATTATTAATGGCTTCGTCAAGTGCAGCTATTACTTTGTTTGTTCCCAAACGAGTACTATCAATTAAGGCAACTTCTACTGTAGCCGTATGCTCTCCTTGAAAAACTTCAGACTGCCCTCCACTAGGATCTGTCTTTGGGCCAATATGACTGTAAACAAACTTTAAATCTTTTGAGAGTCCTTCTTGGATAATTTCTTCTACTCCTTTTACTGTAGAAGAAGTTCGATCAAGAACTGTCCCTTCTGGCATTTGAACATCCATCTTAAACTTCTTAGTCGTTGCACTCGGCATAAACTCAGTTCCAATAGATGGGTAAATATTTACTGCAAATGCGATTAATGCAGCTGCTAATAAAATGATGAGCCAACGGAATCTTAATAAGCCTTTTAGGAATCGACCATAGCCATTCAACTGAAAAGATCTAGCTTTGGCTGGAAGTGTTCGATTTTTATAAAATCGATAATACAACATTGGAATTACAAAAATCGCAATGAACAATGAAGATAATAATGAAAAAGCTACCGTCCATGCTTGATCTTTAAACAACTCTCCAGCAGCATCTTGTAAATATATTACTGGAAGAAATACTATAATCGTCGTCAGAGTAGAAGCTGTAATTGCACCACCTACCTCAGCGGTCCCAGTAATAGTTGCAGATTTAACATCAGAGCCTGATTCATGATTCCTAAATATATTTTCTAACACTACAATTGCATTATCTACTAACATCCCCGCTCCAAGTGCCAATCCTCCTAAGGTCATGATGTTAATCGTTAACCCATTAAAATACATTAAAGTAAATGTAGCGATGATAGAAATCGGAATAGCAATACTAATGATTAAAGTTGTACCAAATCGATGTAAGAAAAAGAACAATACAACTACAGCTAACCCTATCCCCATTAAGGCAGTTTCCTGCACTTCATCCACAGCATTTCTAATAAAAGTCCCTTGATTAGAAATGATTTCAAATTGATAGCCTGGGAGCGCATTATTGATACCTTCTAACGCTTCTGTTATCTCTTCAACGGCTTTGACGGTATTGAATCGATTTTCTTTATAAATAGATAATCCAATACAACGGCGTCCATTAATGCGAACAATATTTTTAGGGTCTTTATTGGTAAATTTTGTTGCTGCTACATCCTTTAAGTAAACAGGCGCTTTTTTAGTATTGGCTGAGTTTTGAGATGATGCAGCAGTTGGATCGGAGGGAACAGTTTGTGATTGACCTTCTTTATAACCAACAATTAACTGGTTAAAATCATCTTCTGTTTCTAGCATCCCGATTCCTTTCACCGTATAATTCAAACCCAAATCCTGTACACTTCCTCCTGAGATATTTTGATTATAGCTTTGAATTTTTTGAGCGATAGCATCCATCGTAATTCCGAATGCTTCCATTTTGTAAGGAACTGGTTTGATGACCACCTCTTGTTCTAGTTCTCCTGAAAGGGAAACCTGCGCAACTCCTTCTAATCTCACCAACTCATTACTCACATAATTTTCACCAATTTTCCGAAGCTCATTTAGATCGTCAATTTCCGTATGACTAATTCCAATCAACATAATTGGAGCACTATTCGGATCGTATTGAGTAACGCTAATTCTTTCTATCTCACCACTCTGATTAAAGTCATTAAGTGATTTTTGTAAATCGAGAAAGGCTTCATCCATATCCTTTTCCCAACTATATTCTACAGTCAATTGGGCGGAACCAATTTGTACTAAAGAAGAAACTTGGGTAACTCCTTGTTGCCTCATCGTTAGTGCCTCAATTTGTTCGATGTACTGTTTTTCGATTTCCTCTGGAGCTTTTTCTCCTGCTTGAATCTCCACAAAAAGTCGAGGTGAATTCAAATCTGGTAATAGATCCACTCCTAACCGAGAGTACGAAATATACCCAAGAATACAAATCCCCAAAATAGCCATCAAGATGGTTACAGGATATTCAACCGCAAATTGTGTTAGTTTTTTCATTTCAGTACTTTCACTTTGGATTTATCTCTTAGGGTTTCAAAACCTTTGACCACCAGTCGCTCGTTGGCTTCTAATCCACTAATCACTTCAATCATATCTTCGTTTTCAATTCCAGTTTCAATGATCCGCTCATAAGCAGTATTCTCTTGTACGATGAAAACGCGTTTCCCCCTTTGATCGGAAATGATAACTTCCTTAGGAATGACGATAATATTATCTTTTTGATTGACTTTAATTTCGGTTCGAACAAACATACCGGGGCGAATAAGCAATTTCGGATTATTGAAGCGCACTTTCCCCAAATACGTTCGAGTATTCACATCAATGGCAGGTGATAATTCCGTGATTGTTCCTGTTATGGTATCATTTGGTAAGCTGTAATTTGTAATTTGAACCTTCTGTCCTATTTTAATTTCTAGCATAGTGTTTTCTGGTAGACTTACATCTACATACATTCTAGAATAATCCATGATGGTGGCTAATGGATTCCCTTGTTGGATTAAACTCTTTGGCGTGTAATGGGGAAGTTCGGTAATCACCCCTGAAATAGGGATGTTTGTACTTAATTTCTCCAATCGAATTTGCGCATTTTCCAGACTATTTTTAGCTTGAGTTTGTTGTAATTCTGCATTGCGCAGTTCCCGTAAAGTAACCCCTCCTTTTTCAAAGACAGATTTTTGTTTCTCGTACTCTTGCTCAGCCAGGTCCAAATTCATCTGTTTAGATTCCAGATCTATACTATTGACATATTCTTTATCTTCAATTTCAACAAAAGCTTGACCTGCTTTTACTCGATCACCTAGTTTATAAGGACGGCCATAAGCAGTGTTATTCTTTAAATTGTATTTTCCATTAATAGGCGCGGTGATCTCCATCACCTTTTCTGCCATTGCATTTCCGGTGGCGATGGTGTAGCGAGTAATTGACCCTTTTTTCAGTGACAGTACGGATACAGGTGCCGCAATATCAATAGTAGGACTTTCTTCTTCTGCATTATCGCAAGCGAGTATGCTGAGAATTGTCAAGAGTAGGATAAAAGTTAATTTTTTCACAATACTATTTTTAAACTTAATTGAAGTTTTACATTTG
>JBCCJE010000036.1:0-14011 GCA_039027925.1 Bacteroidota bacterium | reverse complement strand
AGTGCCATCCCTTTATTGCCCCTAAGTTTTCCAGTTGTGGAACTTAAAATAAAATCGCTTATCATTGATTTATTTTTTAAATCTTCAATTTCCAATTTCATGGCGTTTAAGTTGGTGGCGTTGAGCAAATCTATTCTTTCTTTGGTCAAGCTCATCCCCCTTGATCTGAACACCTTTTTGTTTCTAGCATTAATCATTGCTGATTTTTCTCTTCCGATTCCATTGTCCTCCACTTCACACAACAAGTAATTTTCTTTTTGGATAAATCGAATCCATAAATTCTTTTGTCCCTCTTTGTGCATCAGCCCGTGTTTGATGGCATTTTCCACAAACGGCTGAATGAGCATGGAGGGAATAAAAGTATTTTCGACGTTGAGCGAATCGTCCACTTCAAATTCGTAGTGAAATCCTTCCTCAAATCGCAACGCCTCCAAACTCAGATAGAGCTTCAAATAGTCAATTTCTTTTTTTAAGGGTATCTTATCTTTATCCGATACGTTTAAAATATTTCGCATCAGTTTGGAAAACTGCGAAAGGTAATGATTAGCGGATCGCTTGTCCTCTTGGACTATAAAATCCTGAATGGAGTTCATCGCATTAAAGATAAAATGAGGATCCATCTGCGCCCTTAGCGCCGTCAGTTGGGAAGCTGTTAAATTTTTAGCGATTTCATTTCTATTTTTTATCTCTCGAATCACCAGTTGAAAAAGTTTAGCTCCCGCAAGGAAAGCAATTAAAGCTACAAATCCATAAAATCGCCACGTCTGCCACCACGCTTTTCTGATGTCAAATGTAATTTTTTCTACCGCAGTCCAATCCGAATTTAGGGATTTTGCTTTTACAAAAAAATCACGCGTCCCGTAAGGCAGCGCAGGATAGGAGACCTCTCCGAGAGAAGTCTCCACCCAATCCTCGTTAACTCCCGTCAATTTATATTGATATTTGACATCTTTCGCATTTTTGAAAGTAACTGCCTTGAACTCAATTCTGATGTCATTTTGATGATGTGGCAATTCGTAAAAATTATGTAGTGTCGTGTCCTGATTTTCTATTTGAATATTTGAAATAAACAAATTGGGCGTGGTAGCAAAAATCGGAAACGCCTCGTCAAAAACAGCTAAGCCATCATTGGTTGCTGCATATACCTTATTATTTTTTATGTGTAAATTCTTGACGTCGTTGGAGGGCAGCCCTTCGTCCTCCCGAATAATCTCGATTCGATTGGTAGCCAAATTTATTTTACTGATTCCATTATTCGTCGCTACCCAAGCGTACTTTTTATCCAATGAAATATGTTGACAATTATTTCCAGATAGCCCGTTGCTGGCGCTGTAATGATGCTGTATTTTGTCATCCTTATAGAGGTAAACACCGTTGGATTGGGTGGCAATCCAAAGCGTACCGTCAGCAGCCAACACGATGTCTCTGATGTCTTTTTCTAGCTCAGCTAGATCAATTTTTTCACAGAGCTGATTGTTGCATTTGTATAAACCCTCGACGGTACCAACCCACAAATCTTCGTTTTTTCCCAAACAGATAGCGTACGTTCTCTTTTTTAGGATGGTAGTATTTTCTCCATTTTTTTCTCTCCGAGCAACGGACGCAAAATCACCAATCCAAAAATCCTCTTGCCTGCCGACGGTCATCGTTTTGTAGCCACTTCCCCTCACGATTTCGGTAAGTCTAAATGGATTTTCTGCCAACATAAAAATTCCAAAATTGGTCACTACAAATATTTCGTTGCCCTCTTCGTTGGTATCCAAATCGTATATTTCTTCTTCTCGGATAGATAGTTTCGTTTGGTAAACCTCACGGTACGATTCGTCCAAAACAGCCAGCCAATTATTGTGATAGCCTACGATAACTTTCCCCGAAGCAAACGAACTGACAACGGCTACTTTATCACCAAATTTTTCATTTTGATAAACCTCCACGGTGTTGGAGGGTAGCTTAAAAATTCCTTCCCGCTGAGTAGCTACCCAAAAGTTTCTTTCAAAATCTTGAAAGACGTCATTAATGGCGTAGCCCGGTAGGAGGTGCAAAAATTTGATGCTTCCGTCCTCTTGTTCTTTGAAGTAGAGCAGCCCATCCCGAGTGGCCACCCACAGATTTTTTTCATCATCAAAAAAAATACTATTCAGTCCTGCCTCGTAGTACGGTTCGTATTGAGTGAGCGTTTTGCGCATTTCGTTATTAGTGTAGTCAAAAGAAAAAATCTCGTTTTTGGAAATGACTAAAATAGAGTCGCCTTCCCTTGCTATCCCTAGTGGAAAATATCCACGCGGCACATCGCCACGGTAGGGGGAAGTAGCTGGCTGAAAATCCTTGATGTGACTCACTCCAAACCGATGAAACACCACAACGTGATTATCGCTCACCGAGGTAATCGCCTTCACACTGCCGAGGTTTTCGCCCTTGAATTTTTGGTAGCTAGCTGGCTCGGCGGTATCTTCTTGTCGGATTACGGAAACTTCATCGCCGTGTAGAAACCAAAAATTTTCGGCCGGATCTTGGTAAATTTCATATACGGGAAAATCTTCGAGATCGTGGAGGAATCTGGATAGGTTGCCATTTTTCCAATAAAAAATTTTCCTAGCCAAATTGGTCATCCACACATTTCCTTTCGTATCGTGATAAAGACCAATGATTTCCCCTTCGATCTGTTCATCCTCCAACACTTCGATAGTATGCCCATCGTACTTACAAATTCCTCCGTCGGTAGCAATCCAAAGTACCTGATCATCATCCTGTTTAATACTATAAACGGTGGAACCAGGCAGTCCATCCTTAGTACTCAGTTGCTGGCAGGCAAAGGTCTGGCAGTCGCTCCAGTTGGCGTTGACTATGATCATAAAAAATATAGCAATGATGACCTTTGGGTACATGGATTTTCCTACGAAAAAGTAGGGGTTTTGTTATTCATTTTTTGCGTACACGAATTTTTGATTGGCTTTATTTTGCCACATATTTTTCGTAATTTTACGGCTATGAATATAGAAGAAAATAATGACAATTTAGAGCCTCAAAATGGCAATTACGATGCGGGAAATATTACCGCACTAGAAGGGTTGGAAGCAGTACGCAAAAGACCTGGTATGTACATTGGAAGTACCGATACCAAAGGGCTTCACCACCTCGTATGGGAGGTGATTGACAACTCCATTGACGAACATTTAGCTGGACATTGTAATCACATTGAAACGATTGTTCACCCCGACAATTCCATTACCATCAAAGACGACGGAAGGGGTATTCCAACTGGTATGCACAAAAAGTTGAAAAAATCTGCCCTAGAGGTAGTGATGACGGTGCTACACGCTGGAGGAAAATTTGACAAAAATACCTACAAAGTATCGGGCGGATTGCACGGGGTGGGGGTATCCTGTGTGAACGCGCTTTCGAGTTATCTCCGTGCAGAAATTCATCGAGAAGGAGAAGTATTTGAGCAGGAGTACAGACGTGGTGTTCCGCAGGGGGATGTTAAAGTGATTGGTAAAACCGACAAGACGGGTACTTACGTCACTTTCAAGCCCGACATCGAAAAAATATTCGAGACCGACGAGTACAAGTACGAAACTCTAGCTGGCCGGATCAGAGAGCTAGCTTACTTGAACAAGGGGTTAACTTTGACCCTAACCGATGAACGAAAAAAAGATGAAGCGGGCAACTTCAAATCCGAAACCTTTCACTCCGAAGGTGGACTGATGGAGTTCGTTCAGTACTTGGATGCCAACCGTACGAGATTGATTGAAAATCCGATTTACGTGACGGGCAGAGAAGATAATGTAGAAATCGAAGTGGCACTCACTTACAATACTTCGTACGCCGAAACTATTTTTTCCTACGTCAACAACATCAACACTCGGGAAGGTGGAACGCACGTGAGCGGTTTTAGGAGGGCAGTTAATAGAGTCTTCAAACAGTACGGAGACGACAACGGATTTTTCAAAAAATTAAAATTCAAGATTTCGGGTGAAGACTTTAGGGAAGGACTCACAGCCATCGTCTCAGTAAAAGTTCCCGAACCTCAATTCAAAGGTCAAACTAAGGGTGAACTCGGAAACTCCGAAGTTAACGGAATTGTCTCCCGTGCCGTAGGTGATATTTTAAAATCTTACTTAGAGGAAAATCCAAAGCAAAGTAAGCGCATCATGAACAAGGTGATTCTGGCGGCAACAGCTAGAAATGCAGCGCGGAAAGCGAGAGAATTGGTGCAGCGAAAAAACGTTTTGACGGGCGGCGGATTACCGGGCAAGCTATCCGATTGTTCTTCTAAAGATCCCGAGCAAAGTGAAATCTACTTGGTGGAGGGTGACTCGGCGGGCGGAACGGCCAAGCAAGGGCGCGATCGAACTTTTCAAGCGATACTTCCGCTGCGTGGTAAAATACTCAATGTAGAAAAAGCACTCGAACACAGAATCTACGAAAACGAGGAGATCAAAAATATGTTCACAGCCCTTGGGGTCTCTATCGAGGAGAAAGACGACATTAAAGTCTTGAACACGGCTAAACTCAGATACCACAAAATTATCATCATGTGTGATGCCGATGTGGATGGTAGCCACATCGTGACTTTGATTTTGACTTTCTTTTTCCGATACATGCGTATTTTGATTGAGCAAGGGTACATTTATATTGCTGCGCCACCACTTTACTTGGTGAAAAAAGGAAAACAGTTTCGCTACTGCTGGAATGAGGAAGAAAGGCAAGAAGCGGTGGAAGCATACTCCAAAGGAGAAAATGATAACTCCGTAAAAATCCAACGTTACAAAGGTCTCGGAGAAATGAATGCAGATCAACTTTGGGAAACCACGATGGATCCTGCGGGTAGAACACTGCGGAGGGTTACGATTGACGATGCCGTAGAAGCGGATCGAGTTTTCTCCATGCTCATGGGGGATGAAGTGCCACCACGGAGAGCGTTCATCGAAGCGAATGCGAAGTACGCTAACGTAGATGCTTAGTATAATTAATAATGAACAATTAATAATTGCCCTTGCTAGAATCTTAAAGGGCAATAATTAAAATGTAAACATCCTGAATTTTCATTTTTTGAAGTTTGGGATGTTTTTTTATTTGGGGGTTATCGAACCTTTCGACCTTTCCAATGATACTCTTTTTTCAAGTTAGATAAAAATCCTATAACGGCGATGTAAATGATGTGTAAGATTTGTGATGGGAAAAAAACGTTCATTAAATCTTTTCGCTCAAAAAAATCACTCATACTTTTAAGGAAAAAATAATCTATGATAGTTTTTGTAAAAAGCTGAAAAAAGAAAATCCAAATTAAAGTGGAAAAGAAGAAAGGTAGCAGGAGAAAATTTAACAAGATATTTACGCAAAATAGAAATACGAAACCAAGGATAATTATAATTTGAAATTCTTGGTAATTGCCTGATTTGGATCCCCACCGAATGCGCTGTGCAACGAAGGATTTTAGATCGGGGACCGCCCTGGTCAACACAGTTGCCTTTTTATTTTTTAAAAATCCAATTTGATTTGGAAATTGCTTGGACATCTTTTGCATCAGCAACATATCGTCACCCGAAGCAATTTGATTAATTCCTTCGAAACCATTGATTGCATAAAATGCTTTTTTCTCATAAGCCAAGTTAGCGCCGTTACACATATTCATAAATCGGCGGTGAATACCTGCCCCCGTGATGCACATCATACCCATAAAATCTAGGGATTGAAACCTCTCAAAAAGAGAATGTTCCTCATAAAAGTTAACGGGGGCGGCAATGAATTTGACTGCCTTTTTTTCGTAAAACGAGACGAGATAGCCTAACCAATTTTTGGGTACAACACAGTCCGCATCGGTTGTAACTATTAGTTCACCAATTGATTTTTTGATCCCGATTTCTAGGGCTTTTTTCTTAAAGGCCGTTAAAGATGATCTGTCCGCCACGTAATCTTTTAGATATAAAATCTGAATATTTTTGGCATTCATTTTTTTCACTAGCGTAACGGTATCATCTTCCGAATGATCGTCAATCAAGATAATTTCAAAGAGATGAATCGGATAATTTTGCGAAAGGATGGATTGCATACACCGCTGAATGTTGGCTGCTTCGTTACGAGCGGGAATGAGAATGGAGACTTTTGTACTGGGAGAAAAATCAAATGGAATTTCCCAATCGGGTAAGGCTTTCCATCCTTCGAGGTAGCGAAGGATAATTAAGACATAGGCCAAACTTAAAAAAATGGAAATGTAAATGTAGTACTCCATAGAAAAGGATTACGACGGACGAGTGACAACCGCTTTACTGATGATGAACGAAATACGACCAACATAATTAGTTTTAAGTATGATTCGTAGTTCGTTCATCGGAGTTACTCTTCAAACAAATCTTCGTAATCGTTTCTGCCACGAGTTTGCTTTTGTTTTTCTTTGAGGGGAGGAAGTTCGATGATCTCTGGTTTTTGCGGACGCTTATTTTCTACTTCCTCGTACTCCACAAATTCTCCCTGTGTTCGGGTTTCGAAGTTTTGTTTTAATTCATCTACTTTTTTGAGGAACATAGCTTTTCCAAATAGGAATAAGGCAACTATCGGATAGAAAAAAACAGTCAATCCGATACCAATGATTCCCGCAATGGGATTTCGCCTAGTCGTATTTATTAAAAGTTTTCCGTAATCCAAAATCACCCTGTGGTTGACAATGGCCGTCACCACAAATAGAGCAACAGCGATGTACGATAGTATGGCGTAGATTCCCGTAGCTACGTAGTAAATGACTACCAAGGCGGCAATCATCATAAGCATTCCAGGGAGCAGATTGATAAAATTTATTCCTTTATTTCGATTTGACATATTTTCCTTTTTTATCACCAAATTTCTTTGAAATTAATTGTTGATGTACATTTTCCTAAATCAAAATCAAATGATCCTTCCTTAAATTCACCTTGTTTTTTGTAAGTTTTTTGTTTCAATTCAAATATTTCAACTTGCTCGCCTATCGGATCAATGATTAAATAATACTTTACACCTTGCTTCTCGTACAACTCGTATTTTAAGTTTCGATCATTGACCGCCGTAGAAGGCGACAATACCTCAACGATCAAAACGGGGGTATTCCTCAAAAAGTCATCATCCGATTTTTCGCAATCAATAAATAAATCGGGTCTTACGACAGTGTTATCATCTATGATCCAATCCAACTCGCCGAGAACTTCACACGGTGCACAATTTTCTAGACTATCCGTCACGAGGTTAGCTAAGGCATAAATAATTCGCTGATGCTTTCTGATCGGCGGAGGACTCATTGCGTAGGGAATACCTTCTATCAATTCCCAGTTGCCTTCCCACCCTATGTAATCATCATAATTGTAGCGTGGTAAATATTTTAAGGCTAGGCTCATGCACGTTGCAATTTTATAATAGAATACTTAAAGCTACGGAAATGTTCGCTAATCTAAAATTCGAAAAGACTGAAAAGGGAAAAGGAGAGATGGAAGGGTTTTGTTTTTCGATAAATCTATGGTCACAGCAATCACTCACTCATTTGCATAAACTGCATTTCGTACAGCTCTCGGTAGTGCCCATCTTCGATTTCTAGCAGCGATTCGTGTGGACCCAATTCCATGATTTTTCCTTTATCCAAAACCATAATATTGTCTGCGTGTCGGATGGTTGTAAGTCGGTGAGCGATGATGATGGAAGTCCGTTTGTCTATGAGCTTTTCGATGGCGTACTGAATGACAGATTCCGTTTCGGGATCAATGGAGGAGGTAGCTTCGTCGAGCACTAGGATGTCGGGGTTGAAAACCAACGCCCGAACGAAAGAGATTAGTTGGCGTTGTCCCATCGAGAGTGTAGCCCCTCTTTCCATCACTTCGTAGTCGTATCCTCCCGGTAATTTTTCGATAAATTCGTGTGCGCCAATCAGCTTCGCCGCTTCGATCACTTCTTCCGCCGAAATGCTATCATCTCGTAGGGTAATATTTTCCATGACACTTCCCGAAAAAAGAAAAACATCTTGTAACACAATCGCAATTCTTTTTCTCAAACTCATCAACTCGTAATCCCGAATATCTTTGCCATCAATGCGTATCTGACCTTTTTGGATTTCGTAAAACCGATTGAGAATATTGATGATCGTAGTTTTACCCGAGCCAGTACTTCCACAGATAGCTAGGGTCTCACCTGCGTTGATTTTAAAATTTAGATCTTTTAAAACGTAGTCCACTCCGTTGTAAGCAAAACCTACATTTTCAAATATGACTTCACCTTTCAAGTTTTCGGCTTTTACAGATCCCTCGTCCTCAATTTTATCTGTTCGATCTAGTAGGGTAAAAACCCGTTCGGCAGCTACCAATCCCATTTGTAAAGTATTGAACCGATCTGCCAACATTCGGATAGGACGGAAAAGCATATTGAGATAAATTGGGAAAACAATAAAAGTTCCCGTAGTCACTCCCCCTCCGATGACCCCTCTTGCGCCCCACCACACCAAAAGCCCGAGTGCCGCCGCCGAGATAATTTCTACCACGGGAAAGAACACGGCGTAGTAGAGAATAGCATCTAAATTGGCTTGGGTATATTTTCTATTGATCTCTTTAAACTTTTCCATTTCTCTCTTCTCGGCGTTGAAGATTTGCACGATGCGCATCCCCGTAATTCTTTCTTGCAAGTAGGCATTCATTCGAGTGATCTCCTTTCGGACGCGCTGATAGGAGGCTTTTACTTTTTCTTTAAAAATGTAGGTGGCGATCATCAAGAATGGTAAAGTCGTCAAGCAAACTAAGGTCAGTTCCCAACTCGTCCAAAACATAATTCCAAGTACAGCAAAGACGGTAATCAAATCTGCGATGATCGTGATAGCTCCTTGTGAAAAAACGGTATTGATGGTTTCTATGTCGTTGATGGTTCGGGTGGTAGAAGTCCCGATGGGCGTAGTGTCAAAATAAGATAGCTTCAAACTGGAAATATGCTTGAACACTCGAACCCGCAAATCCTTAATCACAGATTGTCCCAAAAGGCTAGTGGTATAAATGAAAAGATAGCGGAGAGCAACGTCTAACAATAAAATTCCAACTAGGATCAATGCCCATTTCGTCAGGCCAGGAATATCGTACGCAAAAATATAATCATCCACCATAAACTTAATGATGGCTGGTCGCATGATGGCTAAGGGGGCAAGTACGACAGTCAAAATTCCTGCAAGCGCAAAAACTTTTCGGTAGGGTTTGGCCAATGCTAAGACCCTACCTAAGAGCAAATAATCTATCTTATTTTTATCCATAAAAATTGAAAAGGTGAAGGAATTGGGACAGAACGCAGCAGCGTATCCTTAAAAACAACACTCCTCATTGATGGTTCAAAGAGATTTTATTTGGTGAAGATATTTTTGGGTAATGATATTTTTTATGAGTCACGAAGGCACGGAGCTTTTATCTCTTTTTTCGAGATAGTCTTAGCACTTTTTTAAATTTACACGCAACTGATCTTACCAATTCTGCGAGTGTGTCTTCCGCCTTCAAATGCTGTGGAGATAAAAATATCCACCATTCTTTTGGCTAGTGCCTTGCTCACAAATCTAGCGGGAATGGAAATAATATTGGCGTTGTTGTGCTGACGTCCTAAGACCGCAATTTCCTCTGACCAACACAGGGCCGCACGAATCCCTTGATGTTTGTTGGCGGTCATGGCTGCCCCGTTACCACTGCCACAGAGGATGACTCCGAGGTCAACATTTCCGTTTTCAACTTCCTCGGCTACGGGATGAATAAAATCGGGATAATCCACCGAAGCGGGGGAGTCCGTTCCAAAATCTTTTACCTCAATACCTTTTTGCGTCAGCATCTTAATGATGGCGTCTTTGTACGCAAAACCTCCGTGGTCACATCCGATAGCTATTTTCTGAATATTCATAGTAGTTATTTTTTTTTAGCCACAAAGGCGCAAAGACACCAAGAGTGTTTTTTAAAAGAGAAAAAACTTTGAGACTTTGTGCCTTCGTGGCTACTGTATTTTTTTAGCCACAAAGGCGCAAAGACACTAAGGGTATTTTTTAAAAAGAGAAAAACTTTGAAACTTCGTGCGTTCGTGGCTACTGTATTTTTTTTAGCCACCAAGGCTCGAAGACACTAAGGGTATTTTTTAAAAAGAGAAAAAAACTTTGAGACTTCGTGCCTTCGTGGCTCACCCAATTCGAGCGAAAAAAATTAATCCCGTGTCGGAACAGTTTGATAAGGCTGGAACATGGTTTTCAGCTTATCCTCCAATTCCTTATCGTTCATTCGCATGGCAAAATTCACGAGTTGCCCGATAGCAGACTGGCTGTAGAATTGATACTCTCTTCCAAAGCCATCTCTGGAATCTCTTACGTCGGGATCAATTGTATCAAAAAATTGTAAGTACTCTTCCGTCTCTCCCGCCATCAGTTCTATCTGTGGTTTTGCTTTGTCGTAGGCTTCTGCTTTAACGTAAACTTCTAACATTTGCAGAGCTTGGAACTCATACCTGAAATTCATAAATGGAAACGCCTCAAAGAATTGGTCAGCCATCTGAATCGCTTTATCATTTTCTCCTCGGTCAATGAATGTTTCCGCTGCTCTGACCATTGCCGCTTTTTGGGATTGAATGGCAGGCCCATAACTTCGATCTACAAATAATTTCTTTTTATCAAATCCTCCCCATCTAAATTCTTCGGTCATCACTTTAAGGGTTTTGTCAGCGTTGATTTTTCCCTTGCCCATCATGCCAGCGTATCTGTAGTTGGGGTCTCTATTTTTCAAAGGGACTAATTTTAAGCCGAGTCCTTCCAACTGTAAATAATCATCTAATCCCAAAAGTGATTGAGGTCGGCAGGTCACCGCAAAGTAAATTGGACGATCTTGAAAATTAGAATTGATAATATCCAATACCGCAATGTCCCCCTTGAGTAATTGATCTACTGTTCTTGGCTCTCGGCCCTGTTGTCGTCGTTGGACATTTTCGTCCCGATAGATATCATCAATATCAAAATTAATTTGGGGCAGAATCTTATCGTAATCTTCGGGGCTTACCATTTCTCTAGCCTTCACCTGATTAACGGGGATCGTTAATTTTGAAGCGGGCATATAGCTTTCTAGCTGCCCCCTTGTGGCTTGAGGATTATCCTCTCCCACAATTTTTAAGGCATTACTTAGGGAAGTTCGATAGTTTCTATTTCCGCCTGGAGGTATTACGAATAATTGATTTCGCCGGTATCCCCGCAGTTGATCCATCGGAATACTCATCTTGATGGCGGGCGATTTGTTCACGGTTCTTCTTAGTTGCTCAATGTACCAATCCACCGCAATCAAACTCAAATTTACCACACGCACATCCGTCCTGATACCTTCAATCTCTTGGGCGTACCAAAGTGGATAAGTATCATTATCCCCGTAGGTAAAGATGATGGCATTGTCATCACAAGACTTCAAGAAGTTACTAGCGTAATCTCTTGCCCCTGAATGATCTTTACGGGAGTGATCGTCGAAGTTTTGGAAGCCCATCAAAAGTGGTGCAATCATCACTAACCCGATAGCCAACGGTGCTGCCATTTTTCCATCTAGCTTGACTTGATCTTTGAACACTTCGAAAAGTGCTAACGCCCCCATACCCATCCAAATACAGAAGGTAAAGAAAGACCCGATGAGGACGTAGTCCCTTTCTCGGGGTTCGTTCGGAGGCTGGTTAGAATAAATAATAATTCCAATTCCCGTGATGATGAAGAAAGCAAACAGCCCCGTTGCGTCCTGTCTGTTTTTAGAAAAATGAAAAAATAAACCTAAAAGACCAAATAAAAATGGAATTAGAAAATATTTATTTCTCGCCATATTATTAGCTATTCTGGACGGAAGGCTAGATTGATTGTAGAGCATGGCACTATCGAGAGGCTTGATGCCCGTTGCCCAGTTACCGTCAGTTTTATCCCAAGAATAAAATCCTTGATCGCCGTTTTGTCGGCCCGCAAAATTCCACATAAAATACCTCCAGTACATCCATCCAAATTGGTATTTGAACATAAATTTGAGATTATCCATTTGGGAGGGCGACCCCGTAGAACCCATGTTGGCCATCCACCTACGATAAAGCGCTGGGCGACTCTGAGTCCTATCTTGCATCCGTGGGATCAGCATTTTTCGACCATTGTAAGTCTGCGAAATTTTTCGGTCCGTGACTACGTATTCGTCTTTACTAGAAAGTCTTCCGTAGCGATCTTCTCTATCAGTATCAAAGTCTTCGGCTTTGGCATCGAAGTTGGGACCGTTGAATAAGGCACGCTCACCGTACTGTTCCCGATTGAGGTAAGGTAGTAATCGTAATGGATCATTTGGATTATTCATATTGATTGGCGTGTTCGCATTGGCGCGAATGACCACTACTCCGATGGTAGAAAATGAAATCACCACCAGTACGCCACTCACTAGAACTAACTGAGCGACATATTTATAATTATCCAAGGCGTAGGTAGTTCCCGCTACCACCCCTCCGAGGATTAACAATTTGACGGCAAGGGAGATTATATCGCTATCAGAGTTTCCAAAAGTAATGTAGTAAGCCATCGTGAGTCCAAGGATTGCCGCCGCCACGTAAAAAGGAATATGACTTTTTATTTTTCCGTTCAAATACAACAAGGGAATGGTAAGTAACGCTATAATCAACAAGACAGTAGGAAATACTCCCGAATGAAATGGTAATCCAAGTCCATTGACCATCATCAATTCAAATCCAGACCAAAGATGTGGGATTCCTGTGATGACTAAAGTTTGTAAAGCAACAATAGCCACTACGCCTATCGCTGCCGCACCTGCCATTCCAACCAGCGTGTGGTTTTCGTATTTTTTAAAATAATAAAAAAGAGCAAGGGCGGGGAAGGTCAGAATACTGAGCAAGTGAACCCCAATGGAAAGCCCCGCTGCGTAGATGGCAAAAACCAACCAACGATCAGTTGACGGTTCGTCGGGCAGTGTGTACCACTTCACCGCCGCCCAAAGCGTCAACGCCGAGAAGAAAGTGGACATGGCGTAAACCTCGCCCTCCACGGCGGAGAACCAAATCGAAGTAGAAAATGCCGTGGCTAATCCCGCAATTAATCCAGCACCAGCCAGCGCAATGGCCTGAGCAGAAGAGGGTTCCTCTTCCCTACCGATGATGGCTAATTTTCCCAACATAATTGTTACCCAGCAAATAAAAGTGGCCGCAAAGGCACTACAAATTCCCGAAAGCATATTGACCGCAAAGGCAATATTTTCGGGATTGTCAGAAAAAAGATCGGCAACCATAGCGAACATTCTGCCCACTAATAAAAATAGTGCTGCCCCGGGAGGGTGTACAACTTGCAGCTTGTGCGCCCCGGTGATGAACTCCCCGCAGTCCCACAAACTTCCAGTCCGCTCTACGGAAAAGAAGTAAACAATCGTAGCAATTCCGAAGACAGTCCATCCCGCTATGTTGGCTAATTTTTTATACGAATCCATTGGTATGAGAATTAATTTTAATTTTTTTGAGTAGCTTCCGATTGCTCGAAATTTTCAGGCATACTCTTAATATATGGTCGAAAAAAGAACTGCAAAAGTAATAAAATATTGCTAAGAGAAAGATTCGTAACGAAGGTTAAAAGAGCTGTTCGTTTACACTTTTTCCTTCCTCCATTCGCAATTAATTTATAGAGTGTATTTTTGCAAAAAAAATTCATGTTTAAAATAATCATTGTAGTTGGCTTGGTCTATTTCTTATTGAAATACAATACGTTGAAATCCAAATTGAGTTCTCTTAATCAAAATGATAGTGCAAAAATTAACAAAAACAAAAATAGTCAGGATGACGAGGGGGAGTTTATTGATTACGAAGAGGTGGAGTGATGGGGAGGAGAGAAGTGAGATTGATGAGATTTTTTAGCTGTGGTGTATCTTAGTTCGACCGTTCGTTGGCAAAAATAGGTGCTCTTATTTTAGTCAGCTTTTCCATCGAAGAACGGAGATCAACCAACATTCGAACTAAGATACACCACAGCTAAAAAATCTCATCAATCTCACTT
>JBCCJE010000035.1:0-14123 GCA_039027925.1 Bacteroidota bacterium | reverse complement strand
TTGGTTTCCACCGCTATGGTCAGATTTTTTAGGGAAAATTTGATGATTCCTTTTTCTCCGATGATCTTGTAATCTTCCACTAATTTGGTGTATAATTTTTCTGCCGTGTATATCATGTTACTAGCTTTGTGTTACAAATGTACGAAAGTAGGTGCCTTTGAGTGAAAGGGGAATCCGCTTTTTGTTGTACGTAAAAATCATGTACAGAAATTTAATAGTAAAATCTTTATGGTTGGAATCAATCACCTCTTTCTCCTCTAACATCCCACCCCTACTTCCTCAAAAGTGTTCTTTCCAGATTTTTCCTATTGGGATTAGGCAGGTGGACGCCGACGTAAAGTTGGAGATTGCCTACCCGACGATTGTCCGAAAGACATCCGGGGCTGCCTACGGGACATTGATCCGTGAAGGTAGCTTGGTCGGTAAGGTGATAGACCAACCCAAATTTGATGACGCCATTGCGGGGAATCCAACCAAAGCTACACCGGTAGAAGAAGCGATTTCGTTCTCCCTGCGCGTATTCGAAGTTGGCAGTTTTGTTTGAGGGAAAATAATCATTGACGAAGCCAGCCGTATTCTTCATCCACCAAGAGTCGGCGTGGATTCGATAGTCAATGCCGAAGCCATTGAATTTATCATCGAAGCCCCCGTAGGAAGAAGCGGTACTGTAGCTGATACCTATTCCCGAAAAAGTGGTAAACTGATAACCAAATCCTACGTGGAAATTAAAAGTCGTAGCGGATAGCGGAAGGAACATCCCCCCTGCCTCCACGTAGGGCGCATCAATGTATTTTTTCTTAAAAAAGGTAGAAAAAGAATTAAAGTTTTGACCTTGTGTGGAAAAGGATAGATAAAATAAAAAAAAGAGTATCCAAAAGTGTCTCATAATAATTGCCTTAAAAAAAAAGAATAAGTAGAAAATGCAAGTTCATTGTTACACCATTCTTTTCTTCACCTGATGGCTTTGGGTGTTGATCACGCTCATAGTACTTCGTTAAGAAAGCTATGCTAACTCCTTAGTGAAAATTAACAATGCTGCTTCGAATTTTTTAACAAGTTAATTAAAAAAATAGGTCTTTTTGACAAAAAGGAAATTTACTTTATTTACGAACTCCAAATTGTATCGCTAAGCCAATTCTGTAAATTTGATTTTGAAAAAGTATTGTTATTCAAAATAATCTACTACTTTTTTATAAAAGCGCAAATCTGTTTTATATCTTTAGTCAAATTTCTGCACGAACCCTTGCTGCAGATAGTTACCCAAAAACTTTTTACTCAAATTTTAGCCGCCAGTAAAACCTATTAAATATTAGTAACCGACTACCCTGTTTACTAATTCTCATTTTTTCTATTAACAAAAAAAACTTAACAATGAAAGCCAAATTTACCCTCTTTTTAGCTTTTCTTTTTTCATTTCAAATTTCGAGTTTTGGTCAATTGTCCAACGGTGCTACTGCCCCCAACTGGACGCTGACTGACATAGACGGTAATCAGCATACCTTATATAACTATTTGGATGCTGGCAAAATGGTGATCCTCGACTTCAGCGCCACGTGGTGTCCTCCGTGCTGGAATTATCACCAAACGCACGTCCTCGAAGATTTTTACAACCAGCGAGGACCCAACGGTACGGACGAGGCTATGGTCTTTATGATCGAGTCCGATCTAGGTACCAACTTACAATGTATTTACGGACAGGCTGGATGTAATGGTACTTCCCTTGGCGACTGGACTGCTGGGGTATCTTATCCTATCATTAGTTTGGACGGAAGTAATGGCCCCAACGTCGGAAGCCTTTACAGCATCAATTTTTATCCTACCCTGTATGCCGTTTGTTCGGATCGAAAAATTTACGAAGTAGGTCAGCCCGGTATTTCTACGTGGTTCAACTGGATTGCGAGTTGTACCCTAGAAGGATCAGGAATGGTCACTTCCAATGAAGATTGCTTCGGTGGTGGCAACGGTCAAGTGGATGTCAACTCTAGTGGCGGTTACAGCACTATTTCTTACAGTTGGAGCAACGGTGCCAATACCGAAGATCTGGTAGGCGTAGGTGCTGGAACTTACACCTTGACGATCACGGAAGCGCAAGGAAGAAATGTCCAAGTAGGACCATTCACGATTACTGGACCTTCTAGTCCCGTAGCGGTCAATGTGACTAACACCACGAACGTAAGTTGTATCGGCAATAGCAATGGAACTATCTCCACGATGTCCACGGGAGGAACACCGGGATACACCTACGCTTGGAATACGGGGGCTACTACTGCCAATATTGCTGGATTATCGGGAGGTACTTATACCTTAACGGTCACGGATTTGAATGGCTGTACCGAGGTGCAAAGTGCGGTAGTCACCGAGCCACCTCTACTGACCTTGCAGGCATCGGCTTTTCCCGAAAATTGTAATCAAGGTGATGGTATTTTGTTCCTAACTCCCAATGGCGGATCTCCTGGCTACACCTACGATATAGGTAATGGCCCCACAGGGACGAGCCAATTTTTCAATATGACCGCAGGCACATACGTGGCTACCATTACGGATGCTAATGGATGCCAAGAGACTGCTTCTGCTACGGTAGGTGCACTGCCGGGGCCACCTGCCGATGCGGGTGCCGATGGTGTCATTGATTGTCAAAATTTCCAAGTGACACTAGACGGTAGTAATTCTAACAATGGTGCCGGAGGAGTTAGTTACCAATGGACTACTTCCAGCGGAAGTATTCTTTCTGGTGGCAATACGGCTTTCCCCGTAGTGAATGCGGCGGGTGCTTACGTTTTGCAGATTACCGATATTGTTACGGGCTGTACTGCTACGGACATCGCCAACGTAACGGCTAATATTAGCTTACCTGTTGCCGATGCGGGTGCTGACCAAACTATTGACTGTACAAGTGCGCAAGTAAACTTAAATGGAAGCAACTCCGCTTCGGGTGGAAATATCACCTATCTCTGGACAACCACCAATGGTAATATTGTATCTGGAGAAACTTCGACCAATCCGCTCGTAAATGCTACGGGAACTTACACCTTGGTCGTAACTGATAACGGTACGGGTTGTACTCAGGCGGATGATGTTGTAGTACTCGGTAATACTACTGCCCCAGTTGCCGATGCTGGGCCGAGTGGTTCACTCAATTGTAATGTGGGCAACGTAACTTTAGATGGATCAGCTTCCTCTACGGGAGGAACATTTACTTACCAATGGACAACCAATAATGGTAACATTGTAAGCGGAGGCACTACGCTGACTCCAAACGTAGATGCTGCTGGTACGTATTCTTTAATCGTTACAAATACTGCTAACAACTGTACCTCCGAGGCTTCGACTATGGTCAATAGCAACACCACCACCCCGACTGCCGATCCCGGAAATGGAGGAACAATTACTTGTGCTAACCTTACCGTAACCCTTAACGGTTCTAACTCTTCGGGAGGCAATAACCTGAGCTACGAGTGGTTTGACGATAGTAATAATTCTATTTCTAACAATGTAACTACAAATGTGGTAAACCCAGGAAATTATTCGCTCGTAGTGACCAATAACGATAATGGATGTACTGGCCAAGCTAGCGTAGTGGTAGATCTCGATGATGATTTGCCTATTGCAGTTGCCAATAGTAGTGGTAATTTAGATTGTACCGTAGGTAGTGTCACGCTCAATAGTAACGGTTCTAGTCAAGGTACCTACGAATGGTTTGATCCCAATAATAACAGTATTGGTAATGGTGCAACGGTGGATGTTTCCACCGCAGGGACTTACAGTTTTAGCGTTATTGACAATAATAACGGTTGTAGTTCTTGGGTGACCGTAAATGTCACGGAAAATGTAACTGCTCCCAACGCAAGCGCAACGGCTTCTGGTACTATTTCGTGTACGAATGCTACGGTCACATTAGATGGAAGTGCTTCTTCTTCTGGAAATAATTTTACTTACAACTGGACGGATGTCAACGGAAATACTCTCGGAACAAATACTACCGTAGATGTGACGGAAGGTGGTGATTATACCTTGATGGTCACGAATACGGATAATGGATGTACTGCGTCCGTAACAGAGACGGTCATCGTGGATGCTATTCCGCCTACCGTTGATCCAGGACCAGGAGCAACTTTGGATTGTACCAATGCGCAGGTAACGCTCACGGGTAGCGGTACTGCTCAGGGTGGAAATATTAGCTACGAATGGTTTGATCCTAACGGAAATTCCATCAGCAACACGGCAAGTGTTTCCGTTACGAATACGGGTGCTTACAGTTTGGTAGTGACGGATTTGGACAATGGATGTTCCGTGTCATCGAGTGCCGATGTAGATGAGGATTATCAAGCCCCAACTGCCAATGCAGGTACAGGTGGACAATTGGATTGTGTCAATTCTTCCGTAACTTTGGATGGAAGTGCTTCTTCTACTGGAAATAATTTTACCTACCTCTGGACAGATGATAATGGGTCAGTCGTGGGTACTTCGGTTACCATTTCGGTAGCCGCCGAGGGGGAGTACAATCTCATCGTGACCAATTCCGCTAATGGATGTACTGCCGAAAGTCAAACATCAGTTACTGCCAGTAATGATTTTCCAACGGTAGCCGTCAATGGTTCGAATATGCTGAATTGTTTAATTCAAACCGTCACGCTCGACGGTACGGGAAGTTCCGCTGGAGCTAATTTTAGCTACGAATGGTTAGATCCTAATGGCAATTCGATAGGCAGTAATATCACCGTGGAAGCTACAAATGCTGGCTCGTACAGTTTAGTCGTCACCGACAATACCAACGGATGTTCTGCTTCTTCCAACTACGTACTGGAGGAAAATACCACAGAACCTACGGCGGTAGCTAATGCTACTTCTGTTTTGGATTGTTCTAATACGACGACGACACTTGATGCTACTGGCTCCGCTACTGGAACGGGCATCGCCTACGAATGGATGGATGCCAATGGTAATTTCATAGGTACAGGCACTACCGTAGAAGTAGGGGCAGCGGGTACTTATACCTTGATAGTTTCGGATGCTCAAAATGGATGTACCAACACCACCACGGCGGAAGTCATTGCCTCTGCCGATATTCCATTAGCTAACGCTGGATCGGAAGGTACACTAAATTGTAATGTAACTTCTCTGGTGCTGGACGGCGCAAATTCCTCTACGGGAAATGAATATTCCTACGAATGGACGACTGCCAATGGCTCTATCGTCAGCGGATCTACTACCTTGACCCCGACCGTAGATGCTGCGGGTACTTATAGCCTGTTGGTGATTAATAATGATAATGGATGTACGGCCACCTCGGAAGTTGTAGTTGCGCAGACCCCAGTTATTGATATTGAAGAGGAAAGTGTAACTAGCGTTACTTGCTTTGGCGAATCCAACGGTGCAGCGTCAGTTACAGTTTCAGGTGGAAATGGAACGTACACCTACGCATGGTCAAATGGTGGTAGTGAATCCTCCATCGAAAGTGTAACTGCGGGAATGTACGAAGTGGTGGTGACGGATCAAGATAACTGCTCGGCTACTTACACAGTTGAGGTAGAACAACCCGCTGAATTATTAGCGAATGCCAATGCCACCGACGAATCTTCCTATCTAGGAAATAACGGTACTGCTTCGGCAAGCCCCTCCGGTGGAACGTCTGGTTATACTTACCTATGGAGCAACGGCGCTACCGAAGCCACACTTACCGATTTAGCTCCCGGTACTTACACCGTAAGTATTACGGATGCTAATGGTTGTGAAAAAACGGAAACGGTAGAAGTAGAAGCATTTATCTGTAGTATTGCTTCGGATGTAGCTTCGGTTGATGTTAGTTGTTTTGGAGCAAATGATGGACAAGCTACTGCTACCCTAACCCAAGGGTCAGGAACGCCCACTTACGAGTGGAGCAATGGGACTAACACGAGTTCCATCGAAAACTTAGGCAGTGGCACTTACACCGTTACCTTGACGGATGCCAACAACTGCCCAAGTATTCAGGAAATCACCATTACCGAACCCAATGAAATCCTCTCTGATATTGTTGATGTTGTCAATGTAGCTTGCGCAAATGACGCTACGGGATCAGCTACAGTCGCCGCTTCGGGCGGTGCGGGTAATTTATCCTACCAATGGTCAACGGGGGTCACTACCGAAACGGCTAACAACCTAGCCGCAGGTACGTACGTCGTTTCCATCACGGATGCTAATTTCTGTCAAATTACGACTTCGGTAGAAATCATTGCTAACGATGACGAGATGCCACAAGCCATCACGCAAAATATCATGGTAGCACTAGATGCAGACGGAGTAGCGACCATTGATCCTATCATGGTAGATGATGGAAGTACCGATAACTGCGAATTGGTTGGATACGATCTGGATGTTACTTCTTTTGATTGTTCCAATCTAGGTATGAACCAAGTCATCCTTACCGTGACCGACGGTGCAGGAAACACCAACTCCGCTATGGCAATGGTCAACGTGATGGACAATACTGCCCCGACAATCACTTGTTCTGGAGATATTGTTTCTGATAATTGTAACGGTGTCACTTATGATGTTCCATCTGCTGCCGACAACTGTAGCGTAGCTAATATCGAATTGATTGCGGGATTGGGAAGCGGTCAGATTTTCCCAGAAGGAACTACCGAGGTGATCTATCGAGTAGTGGATGCTTCTGGTAATGAAGCTACTTGTAGTTTTAATGTTACAGTAGAAAATACCCTTGACCTCGAAACGATTAACAATATGATGCCACTTTGTAATGGCGACGCCAACGGATCAATATCTCCGCTAGTGATTGGAGGTACTCCCGGATACACTTACGCTTGGAGTGATGGTCAAACCACCGAAACGGCATCCAACCTAACCGCAGGTACTTATACCTTACAAGTAACGGATGCTAACGGTTGTGACTTCGAAGTAACTACTACCCTCGATGAGCCTGATCCATTGACTGCTGATCTTGCGGGAACTGATCCTTCCTGCTACGAGGCCTTGAATGGTTCTATCGTTTCGACGATTGGAGGTGGAACGGCTGGATACACCTACCTATGGAGTGATGGCCAAACTACACCTAACGCCAATAGCTTAACCGCAGGAACTTATACGCTACAAGTGACGGATGCGAACGGATGCGAAGTCTCTAGTACGGAATTAGTTTTAACTGAACCTGATTCCTTGTCATTAGTGATTGATAATGTAACCAATGCTTCCACTCCGACGGCTACCGATGGTGGTATTGACGTAACCATTGGTGGTGGTGTAGGTGGCTACACTTACGCTTGGGAACTGAATGGTAATATTATTTCTACGGACGAAGATTTAACCAACGCTGCTCCCGGTGATTATTTGCTGACGGTGACTGATGCCAATGGCTGTGTAAAAGTTTCCGAAGTAGTCACTATCGAATCGCCCACCTTAGTTGTTGATCCTAATTTGGATAAATACATTGAGTTACTACCCAATCCGACGGATGGTAATTTTATGGTAAAATTAGAATTACTAGAGACCAGCGAAGTGCAAATTCGAATCTTTGACGTAACTGGAAAAGAAGTAATCACTTCAACCAAGCAAAATATTACGCAAGAGCAAATAGAGTTCAACTTAGCTCGATTTGACAATGGCGTTTATATTGTAAAAATTACAGTTGACAATGCGGTACTCGCTAAACGATTAGTTTTACAAAGATTTTAAAATCGAAGTATCACGATAACATGGCGCCACTTGCTTCGTAGCAAGTGGCGCTTTTGTTTTGGTAGTAGAGAGGCAAAAATAGTAAGAAGGATTTTAAAAGCTAACGGATAACAACCAACTTACGTCAACAAAGCTCCAATTGAAAATTGCTGGTTATTCTCCAAATTTCCTATATTTACCATCCTTGAAAACGTAGTTGCGAAACACGTTTAATTCTAAACCAAATCAAATTTCCAATCAAATGAAAAACCTTTACGCACTTCTCGTAGGCATTAACGATTATCCCGTCGCTTCCCACAAACTCAATGGCTGTATCAACGACCGGGATGCCATCCACGATTTTTTCAATCGCTACGCCGAACTGAATGATCTCAATTACCAACCCCTTTTACTATCTGACCAAACCGCCACTCGGCAGGGTATCATCAATGGATTTGACCATTTTCAAAATGCACAGGATAATGATCTCTGTGTATTTTACTACAGTGGACACGGTTCGCAGATGGTAGCTCCCCAAGAATTTTGGAAAGACGAAACTGATCGCAGATGTGAGACCGTAGTCTGTTACGATAGTCGGATTGGGCAGGGGCGAGATTTATCCGACAAAGAATTGTCTTACTTGTTGTGGAAAGCCAGCCAGGGCAAGACCGTTCACTTTTTGGCCATCTTTGACTGTTGTCACGCTGGAAGTATCACTCGGGATGTCGAAGTTAGGCACCGAATGGCCGAGGTAAACACTACTCCCGTTTTTGCTAAAGAATTTGAAGGGGTAGCAACTTACAAGTCGCAAGCGGGACAACTCATCCCGCCCGAAAGCGATCACGTTACCTTATCCGCATCTCGTTCCTACGAATCGTCGGTGGAGGTCACACTCGGAGGAAAGAAAAGAGGACTTTTTACTTATTCGTTAATTGATGTATTGAACCAATCAGAACTGAGTACCATGAGCTACGCAGGGCTGATGTCCAAAGTACAAACGAGGGTACATAACCGAATTGGCTCCCAACATCCAGAAGCCAACGCGCAGGGAAAAGCCTCGGTAGATCAGATTTTTTTGAATGGTTCTCTGTGGGTAGATCCTTCTTTTGTCGTAAAATTTAATGAGCAAAAAGGATGGATCATTGATCTTGGACACCTACACGGCATGAACGCCGCCGTTACCCTCACCGCTGAGGACAACGGAGCGATGAAAACACTTGCTATAAAAAATATTGAAACCGCTGAGTCCGTCATCAAAACGGAGGACTGGATGCAGCCAGCGAAAAAATTTTACTACGTCAGGGCAATAGCTGGACTTAATAAAAAAGTCAACATATCTTTTTTCCCACAGCTACAAAATGAACAGGCTAAACAATACATTCGCGAAATGGTCAAAGATTGGAATATTGAATACGTGGACGACCATACCGCTGCGGATTATTGGATGCGCCTACGGGACGATGATGGTTACATTCTCACCCTACCCCATCAGGAGCGACCATTGTTCAAAGCTATTCCCGAAAGTACGGGCAATCCTTCGGAGGGGCTGACTTCTGCGGAAGTATTGTTTTTAAAAAACGTAAATAAGGTGGCTCGCTGGAAAGAAGTAAGCGAACTATCTAATCCACTAGCTAGCGGAGCGGCTGCCCAAGAATTAGACATTCAATTTTTTCAAGTCAATGAGCACGTGGATTACTTAGCCGTTAAAGAAGAAACTCCAATGGATACTGATGGTGATGCCGTTTTTCATTATGCCTTCAAAGACGGTGTTTGGGAAAAACCCTCCCTACGCTTGAGTATCAAAAATATAGGAGATCGCCCGCTTTGGGTCACTACTTTGTTTTTAGGAGAAGACTTCGTGGTCACAGATTATTTTATGCCAGTAAAAGAAATCCGCCCCGGTGACGAAGCCTACCCACTACAAGCTGTGGATCAAAATGGATATAAGGTAAATATCATACCTATTCACGTACCCGACGAAATACACAGTTGGGGAGAAACCGAGATATCCAACCAGCTCAAAATAATTGCGAGTGCGACTCCCTTTTCGGTAGAAGCCTTTCGGCAAACTGGTTTAGAATTGGAAGCCAAGCCCACGACGAGGGGTGCAAAAAGTAGAGGCATGGGATTTGGACCGCCTAGTCCTCCACCTACCATACCGACCCAGCCTACTTGGTTCACTAAGGATATTGTTTACAAAATTCACCGACCGCAGGATGTCGTAAATAGTAGTGCGGGCAAGACCATACAGTTGCACGAACTGACCATCGAAGGACACGATTCGTTTACAGCGGAAGCCGTTCACTTGTCCAGTAGTAGTAATGTTACGAGAAGTGTGGGCCGACCTGCCATTCAAGATTTTTTGGGTTCTGATAATTTCCAACCCATAAATATTCAGCGCAATACTCGGAATGTAACCCACGGACTGGATACCATTGAGTTACACAATGTTCGGGGTAAAGAAAATGTCAACGCAGATAATCCACTAAAAATAAGGATGCACAACACCTTGGCAGCCAACGAAAAAATATTTCCTTTTGGCTACGATCCTGAAACCAAGACTTACTATCCGCTGGGGCATCCTGACGAGGCAGAGGATTTTATTCGAGTAGAGGAATTGCCCGATGCCGACGAGATCGTCACTAGGGGGTTGGGGCGTTCCCTAAAGATTTATTTACAAAAAGTAGTTTATCAAAAAATATTTAAAAAGGAATTTCACTTTCCCATTTTGGCAGTAGCTACCGTTGACGAACAACACGAAGTGACCTACGAAAATAACTACGACGTCATCAAAAGCAAAGTGCAAAATCCTGATAATCAACGCATTATCATATTTATCCACGGTATCATTAGTGATTGTAAAGATCAGATAAAATTGATGCGACGGGCGGTGCTTCATCAACACGGCGTAAGACAAGACCTTACCGACATCTACGATTTGGCGTTGACATTTGATTACGAAAGCCTGAACGACCCCATCGAAACGACCGCCCAAAATCTGAAAAAAAGATTGGAACGCATCGGCTTGGGGGCGGGGCACAGTAAGACGGTCCACCTCATAGCGCACTCAATGGGCGGATTGGTTAGCCGTTGGTTTATCGAAAAATTGGGCGGAGATCAACTCGTGAGTCACTTCATTCAGGTAGGTAGTCCGAATGCGGGTTCACCGTGGGCAAACACCTACCACATGGGTATGTTTGGTATCACGAAGTTGATTAATTTTTTACCAATCCCCTCTACCATCAATTCTATGTTGGCCTACATTGGTAAAAAACGAAAAAAGGTAGAAGTGACCGTCACTCAACTTCAACCTCATTCTGAGTTTTTACAAAAATTAAATGCGGAGGATGGGAAATCTAATATTCCCTACACCATCGTTGCGGGTGATAGCACCCTGATCCCTACTCGCCACAAAAGCGAACCTAAACTTTTTAGAAGAATGCTGAATCGCTATGCCAGTGAGTATCGGCAAAAACTGTTGAAACTATTTTTCCACGATAGGAGCGACGACATCGTGGCGGTGGCGAGTTGTCACGGTATCCCTCCGAACAAATGTCATCAATTACAAGTCATAGAGTCGGTAGGTTGTAATCATTTTACTTACTTTAATACCGACGAAGGTGTAGAGCAACTTGCGGAAATACTATTTGAGATTAAAAATTTAGAATGATGAATTTAGAATGACACCTGCCTCGAAAAGTCGGGGAGCTATGATTTAACGAAGTTGCGATCACTCCGAGATTCTAGCTTTTCTGTTAAAAAAATCTTTGTGCCTTCGTGGCAACTAAAAAAAAAGAGAGCCACGAAGACACTAAGACACAAAGTCCATAATACCCATGTACCAACCACCTAACAAAATTTTTCTGGAACTTTTTACGGATCTACACCAAAGCGGTATTTGGGCGGATGGAAAAATTATATCCGATGCCATCCCTTTGGCAGCCCCCAAAGAAATTCTTACAAAATACCGAGAAGAAAAAAATAAGGAGGGATTCGATCTGGAAACCTTCTTCCGCCAAAACTTTTTTTCCAACCCAAATTTTTCTCGGGATTTTAAAACCAATACTGCTCATTCCGTCACGGAGCACATCGAAATTTTATGGGATATTTTAAAGCGAGAAGCAGACGAAAAAATGGTTGGGAGTTCCTTGATTCCTCTACCACATCCCTACATTGTGCCGGGAGGACGATTTAATGAAATTTATTATTGGGATAGCTATTTTACTATGTTGGGTTTGCAGGTAAGTGGAAAGTTAGACCTGATTGAAAATATGATTGATAATTTTTCCCACCTAATTGATACCCTTGGTTTTATCCCCAATGGTAATCGAACTTACTTTTTGGGGCGATCCCAACCGCCGTTCTACGCCCTGATGGTTGACCTTTTGGCGGAGGAAAAAGGCAGGGACATTTGGGTAAAATACCTGCCGTACTTGAAAAAAGAATACAACTTTTGGATGGATGGGCAAGATACACTAGAAAATGTTGGCGATGCCAAAGCACACGTCGTTCGGGTAGAAGGTGGCATCCTTAATCGGTACTACGATCAGCACCAAGGCCCCCGGGTAGAAATGTATCAGACCGACCTCAACGAAGCCCAACAAGCTAAGCAACCTACTGAAAAACTCTATGCCAACCTGCGGGCCGCCTGCGAATCGGGTTGGGATTTTAGCTCGCGGTGGTTGCGCAATGAGTACCGATTATCTTCGGTGTATGCCTCCGAGATCATTCCCGTTGATCTCAATTGTTTGCTTTTGTATTTAGAATTACTGATAGCTAAGGCACACGCTCACTTGAAAGAGGTAGATATTTTTGAGCAATGGTATGTCTTAGCTATGAAGCGTAGAATACTCATTAAGCGATTGATGTGGAATCCAAATACTGGTTTTTTTCACGATTACGACTTCGTAAAAAAGACGACCACCCCTGCGCTTACCCTAGCGGGATTGTATCCTTTGTTTATTAAAATAGCGGAAGCAGACCAAGCCAAATTATGTGCGCACCGCATCACAAAAGATTTCTTAAAACCGGGAGGATTAGTGACTACCCCCATTCAATCGGGCCAACAATGGGATGCTCCCAATGGTTGGGCACCGCTGCAATGGATTGGCTATCAGGCATTTAAAAATTACGGATTTCATGATGTTTGTGATCAGATAAAAAATAACTGGTGCAAACTCAACGTAGATGTCTATCACCAAACGGGGCAACTCTTAGAGAAATACAACGTGGAAGATACCTCTCTGATGAGTGGCGGTGGCGAATACGAAGTTCAGGGTGGTTTTGGTTGGACCAACGGCGTACTCCTCAAAATGCTATCCGAATGAAGTTTTTTTTAGCACAACTCCGTTGCTAGAAGTCTGTGGTGTAGCGGTTAGGTTAATGAGTTGTTAATCGGATTCGGAGCGTTCCTTTTTGCTCAAAAATCGTTTACTTTTCAGTCATCTTTTAAGAAAAGACGAAGCATGTTTAAGATCATCTCAAATTTAACTTGGTTGTACTTAGGTCTAGGAATCTTCCTTTTGATGGGCGATTCTGCGGGTGAATATTTGGAGTTGTCGCAGTTTTATATGTTTATTTTGAAAATGTATCTTTTCGGGATGTGCGCCTACTTGGTCTTAAAAAGAGTGATCTTCTACCGCCTCAAAGGCAACATCAATATCATCAGCCTTATCAAAAAAAGCGACTACCAAAACAACCTATTGGCACAAGGGGTCGTCCTCTCTTTACTAGGGCTAGGATTCGTCAAAGCCTACGGTGATCTTAGGAGTTTTGATACGATTGTAATTGCATTGTTAGGAGTTTATTACTGGGCACAGATCTGGTTGAACTCCAACCCCACCATCTACCTCGATGATAATTCTTTTTCCTACGATGATTATTTTATTGACAAATGGGACTGGGAAAAAATCAGAAGAATAGACATGAACGAGGAAAAACTGCGCTTGGTGAGCGGTGAGAGAGATTTTGAATTGGACTTCGAATTGGTAGATGCCGTAGATTACCGAAAACTGACCGACGAGGTAGAAAATAATATTTTGGACGGTGAGTTCGGAAAAGATAAAACCTCAAAATCCCTAGTAGAAATTGTAGAAAATTACGCCCGTAATTTTGGAGTGCCTGTATCTTAGATCTCAGCAGTTAAAAGAAGTTTTTTTTAGGTGAACTAAATAGGGGCTGCCTTGTTCCAATCATTATGAAAAAAGCAGTCGTCATTGGGGCTGGAATTGCAGGTATTGCAGCGAGTATTCGGCTGCGAAAAAAAGGCTATGAAGTTGATGTTTTTGAGGCAAATGACTACCCCGGCGGAAAGCTGACCTCCTTCACCAAGGATGGTTTCCGATTCGATGCTGGCCCCTCTTTGTTCACGATGCCCCACCTCGTAGAAGAATTATTTGAACTGTACGAACTGAATCCAGCGGAGTATTATCCCTACAAAAAGAAAGAAGTCGTGTTTAATTATTTTTGGGAGGATG